>JALNYD010000149.1 GCA_023230025.1 Candidatus Cloacimonadota bacterium
GCAGCATCTAATGCACACGCTTATGTCTGTCGTTATCGATTCTGACCAGGTAGATTCCGGAACTCACTGCCCGGCCGTTTGAGTCTGTGCCGTTCCATACGAATTGTGATTTCCGGCATTGAGGGTTCTCAAACATGGGATTGGTAACACAGTTATTGATCAGGATGCCTGAATCTGAGGGATGTTCAGGTCATGATAATCTCTCAAAGTTGTATAATCCTCTGTGTGAATACGAGTGATACAGTAAAGATAATCAATGCCAATCATGGTGAGGGTTGAAAACATAGCCTATGCAGCTTGGATGGAACCTATCCATGCAGGGTTTTGTTCAAACATGTTGTTGCGCAAATTCCCAACGCTGCTAGCTTAATGGAATCAAAAAACAATTTGCACTTGACAGGAAATGGGCTATAATAAGATTAGCACTCAAAAGCAATGACTGCTAAGAAAGAGTTTCGAACTTTAATTAAATATGGAGGAAAACGAAATGGCAAAACAAATGCAGTATGCACACGAAGCCCGCTCTTCCCTGAAGAACGGGGTGGACAAACTGGCCGATGCCGTAAAAGTTACCCTGGGACCAAAGGGTAGAAACGTTGTATTAGATAAGAAATTTGGATCACCTACCATTACCAATGATGGTGTAACCATTGCTAAAGAAATCGAGCTGGAAGACGAGTTTGAAAACATGGGTGCCCAGCTTTGCAAAGAAGTGGCCGAGAAAACCCATGATAACGCTGGAGACGGTACTACTACCGCTACTCTGTTGGCGCAGGCCATCATCGAAGAAGGCTTGAAACACGTTACTGCCGGAGTCAATCCCATGTATCTAAAACGTGGATTGGAAAAGGCAACCAAGGTGATCGTAGAGAAGATCCACGACTATTCCAAGGCAATCAAGAGTAATAGTGAGATTGCTCAGATCGCTACAATCAGCGCGAACAACGATCCCGAGATTGGAAACTTGATTGCTGAAGCCATGCAAAGCGTTGGCAAGGAAGGCATCATCAATATCGAGGAAGCCAAATCAATTGATACCGGTCTAGAGAAAGTAGAAGGTATGCAATTTGACCGTGGTTACATCTCTCCATACTTTGTAAGCAATCCGGACAAGATGATTGCGGAATTGGATGAACCTTTCATATTGCTCTATGATAAAAAGATCAGCGTGATGAAAGACTTGCTGCCGATTCTGCAGGAAGTTGCCCAAACTGGCAAACCCATGCTTATCATCTCCGAAGACATCGAGGGCGAAGCTCTGGCAACTCTCGTAGTCAATAAACTTCGTGGCATATTGAACATTGTCGCTGTGAAGGCTCCTGGATTTGGGGATCGTCGCAAAGCTATGTTGGAAGATATTGCCATTCTCACTGGTGCAACTCTGATCTCTGAAGATATGGGTCGCAAACTTGACAGCGCCACTATGACCGATCTTGGCCGAGCCAAAAAGATCATTGTGGAAAAAGAGAACACCACAATCCGCGAAGGTGCCGGAAATCAGGATGCCATTGATGGCCGGATCAAACAGATTAAAGCCCAAATTGAAGAAACTACTTCTGATTATGACAAAGAAAAGCTTCAGGAACGACTGGCCAAGCTTTCCAGCGGTGTAGCGGTTCTGCGCATTGGTGCAGCTACTGAGACTGAGATGAAAGAAAAGAAAGCCCGTGTTGATGATGCTCTACACGCAACCCGCGCTGCCGTGGAAGAAGGTATCGTTCCCGGTGGTGGAGTAACCCTGATTCAGGCTGCAAAAGCTCTGAAAGCTATGAAAGGACTTTCTTATGAAGAAAAAATGGCTGTGGAAATCCTTGCAAAAGCTCTGGAAAAACCCGCATACCAAATCGCTGCCAACGCCGGAGAAGAAGGTGCCGTGGTAGTGGAAAAACTCAAGAATTACAAAGACATCCACATGGGATACAATGCGGCCAAAGGCATCTATGAAGATCTCTTTGAAGCCGGCATCATTGATCCTGCCAAGGTTGTGCGCAGTGCTGTGCAAAATGCAGCTTCTATCGCTGCGCTCTTCCTTACAACCGAATGTATCGTAACCGATATCAAAGAACCCGAACCTCCTGCTCCTATGCCGAATCCTGGCATGGGCGGAATGTATTGATTCCAGGCTGATCAAGCCCGAAATAAATGGCCTCTCGAAAGAGAGGCTTTTTGTTTGACATAAAAGCGCATTGAAAAAGGTTGACTATCAATCAGGGTTCAGGTTGGTGAATAACACATTTGTAAATCATAAGGCAGTGGGACATGGGAGGTTACAGGCACTAACCCCCACTTTAGCCAATTAGTTCAGGATGATAAAATCAGGAGAATTGATGAAGTTCAGGTCATTCAGTCCGGTTGAACGAAAAACGACTGGAATACTGCTGATTGCAGCGCTCTTCAATGGTGCGGTGCAGTCACTTTCACAAACGCAGGATATCATTGCCCGCAAAGCCTTGCTTGCCCAGGATTGGCAATTGATGCTGATGACCATGATCTGGCCGGTATCGAACTTCTTTTCCATCTGGTGGGGGAGGTTCTACGAGAAATCGTGCCATAAATCCCGCTTCTTCCTGTTTGCGGGGATCTTTGGCAGGCTTACCCTGGTCTATGCCATTTGGCTGACCACCATGAATGAATACCTGGTGCTTTTAGGCTTGTTATTCTCTGCAAACTCAATACTTATCCCTGCTCAGAACAGCATATATCAAAAAAACATCCATCACACACGGCGGGCAAAGGTTTATGGCTATACGATATCCCTGGGCATGATCGTTTCAGTAGCGGTTACCTTTGCTGCAGGGAAGATTCTGGATCTTCACGAGGAGCATTTTCGCTGGATCCTGGTTGTAACGGGTTTGGCAGGCTTCATTAGTTCCGCATTGTTATCCATGGTGAAGCTGCAGGCACCCATTATTGAACCGCCCTGCAAGAAGGAGAAAATCCCTTTTAGGAAGATTGTGCTGGATCCTATCCATCGCACGCTCGAATTAATGAAAAGCAATAAAGCATTCGCAGCATTTGAACGGGACTTCTCCATCTATGGAATGGGTTACATCATGATGCAGCCGATCATCCCCATCTATATGGTGGATAAACTCCAGCTAAGCTATACCAACAACTTCCTGGCCAAAGGGATTCTCTCTCAGGTTGGGATGCTATTTCTATCTCCCTTGATTGGTAAGCTGCATGACCGCTTGCATCCTTTTCGCTTTATTGCGGCGAGCTTTGCCCTGTTAATGGTGTTTCCCCTGCTGTTTGTGCTGTCCTCATTATGGGCAGGAGAATCCGTGCTGGCAGTGATCATTGTCTTTATCGCCTACACCATATTTGGCATAGCCATGGCGGGAGTGAATCTCTCCTGGAATATGTCTTCGATATTCTTTGCTGGTAAAGAAGATGCTTCCATGTATCAGAGCGTGCACGTGACGATGACAGGGATCAGGGGCTTGATCGCTCCCATTCTGGGTTTTGCATTGTTGAAGATCATGGGGATAAACTCTGTGTTTTATGTGGCAGCAGGGTTCCTGGCTCTGGCCTCAGTCATGAGTCTCAGGGATTATATGCGCTTTAAGCACCACGTAGCGGAGATTGTTCCGGATACTCCGTCCTGAAGAAGCATCTGTCTTATTTACTTGACAGAAAAAGACCAGTTTCCAATATTTACTCAGCCGAGTATAGAGGAAGATAATATGAAAAAGCGACTCTTGATTGCCACAGGTGGGGGAGATTGCCCCGGACTCAATGCAGTAATACGAGCCATTGTGAAACGTGCTTCAAAAGAGCATAATTGGGAAGTTCTGGGCTCCATTGATGCCTTTGATGGTATCCTGCGGGATCCAATGCATCTAGTTGAGTTGAGTCCGGAAAAAGTAGCCGGAATCCATGTGATGGGCGGAACCATCATCGGAACCACAAACAAGGGTGGTCCATTTGCCTGGCCAATTCAGAACAGCGATGGATCCTGGGATACTGTTGACCGCAGCAAGGACTTCATGGATCGCTTGCGCTATCAAAACATTGATGCCATCATTAACATCGGCGGTGATGGCTCACAACGAATATCTCAAGGGCTCTTTGAGCTTGGTTGCCCCATCATTGGCGTTCCCAAAACCATAGATAACGACCTCTCTGATACAGATTTCACCTTTGGTTTTCAGACCGCTGTTGATGTCGCCACAGATGCAGTGGATAAATTGGTAACAACCGCTGCCAGTCATCATCGAGTCTTGATCCTGGAAGTAATGGGACGCTATGCCGGCTGGATTGCCCTTCATGCAGCAATTGCAGGTGGGGCAGAGGTCTGCCTGATCCCGGAGATACCCTATGATATCAATAAGGTTTTACAGATAGTCAATGAAAGGGTGGATAATGGACGGGGTTTTGCCAATATTGTTATCGCTGAAGGAGCTACACCAATTGATGGAGGCATGTCTTTCAGCGAGAATGATACTCCGGGAGCGATGAAGATTCATTTGGGGGGAGCAGGCTTACGTTTAGCGGAAGAGCTACGTGAAGCAGGTTGTCCGATCGAAATCCGGGAAACCATCCTGGGGCACCTGCAAAGAGGAGGAAGCCCCAATGCCTTTGATCGCATTCTGGCATCAATGTTTGGGGTCAAAGCTTTTGAATTGGTTTTGGAGAAGAAATGGGGGCACATGGTGGCATATCGTCATCCTAATATCGAAGCTGTGCCTATCGCCGATGCCATCAAGGAATACAACCTGGTGAATCCCAATGGCAACCTGATAAAAACTGCCAGAGGTCTGGGTATTTCCTTAGGAGATTGATTTTAAAACACAAAAATATAGATGGAGGCTCAAATGCCAAAAGTACTAGTTGCAACAGAGAAACCATTTGCTGCTGAAGCAGCGAATAAGATCAAAGCAGAGCTTGAAGCTGCAGGTTATGAATATCGCTTTCTGGAATCCTACAAGGATGTCAGCGAGCTTCATGCCGCAGTAGCTGATGCAGAAGCTGTGATTATCCGCAGCGACATTATTGATGAAGCTGTGCTCAATGCTGCTCCCAAGCTCAAGATCGTTGTTCGTGCCGGAGCTGGTTATGACAATGTGGATTTGAAAAGTGCCACTGCACATGATGTAGTGGTTATGAACACCCCTGGTCAGAACTCCAATGCCGTGGCTGAACTCGTCATTGGGATGATGATCTACATGGCCAGAGGCAGATTCAACGGCAAGAGTGGTTCAGAAATCGCCGGTAAGAAGCTGGTGCTCTTCGGTTTTGGCTACATTGCCCGTTACGTAACCAAGATGGCCAAAGGCATCGGAATGGAAGTGTATGCATACGATCCCTATGTTTCCGCTGATATGATGACCAAAGCAGGAGTTAATCCGCTCACCAAAGTGGAAGATATCTTCAAGACCGGGGATTATGTTTCCTTACATATTCCTGCCACTCCAGAAACCAAGAAATCAATCAATTGGAATCTTCTGTCCCTGCTCCCCGAAGGAGCCGCCCTGATCAATACCGCACGTAAAGAAGTGATCGATGAAGACGGCCTGTTAAAAGCATTTGCGGAAAAGAAAGGCTTCCGTTATATTACGGACGTAGCTCCGGATAATCTGGCCGCTATCAACGAGCAGTATGCAGATCGCATATTCGCCACTCCCAAAAAGATGGGTGCTCAAACCGCTGAAGCCAATAGCAACGCTGGTATTGCTGCTGCTAAACAGATTATTGCCTTCTTCGAGAAAGGTGACAAGACCTTCAAAGTAAACTGATAATAGGGCATGTAAAAATGTAAAGGAGCAGGCCAATACGGCTTGCTCCTTTATAATATCAGGCCAAATCTCTAATCAATACCCAGGATCTTGCGCAAGTCCCTGATCTTTGCAGAGGCCAGTTCACGAGCTTTATCCGAACCCTGCTTCAGGACTGAATTGATATGGCTGGGTTCCGCCATCAACTGTTCAAAGCTCTCGCGATAAGGTCTTAGCTTGCTATTCATCACTTCAAAGAGCTCTTGCTTGGCATGTCCCCAACCCATGCCTCCAGCCAGATAACGCTCACGCAAGGCTGATATCTGTTGTTCATCGGCGAAGCATTTGTACAGAGAAAACACACTGCAAGTATCCGGATCTTTGGGCTCCTCAAGGCTCTGAGAGTTGGTCACAATCTTCATGATCAGTTTCCTCAGTTGCTTTTCCGGGGCAAAGATTGGGATGATATTGCCATAGCTTTTGCTCATCTTGCGCCCATCCAGCCCGAGTACTGTCTTACTGGCTTCATGCGCCAGAGGTTCGGGGAGTTTGAAGGCTTCACATTGATGAACAAAGTTGAAACTCTGAGCAATATCCACCGCCATTTCCACATGTTGAAACTGGTCATTCCCAACCGGGACATAATCTGTATCAAAGAGCAGAATATCAGCAGCCATCAACACAGGATAGGTAAAGAGTCCCATATTGACTCCATCATCGGGGTCTTTTCCTGCTTCAGCGTTGCTCTGCAGCATGGCCTTATAGGCATGAGCACGATTCATCAAGCCTTTGGGAGTATAGGCCAGAAGCATGGTCAGTAATTCAAAGGTCTCGGGAACACCGCTCTGTTTGTAAAACAACACTTTATTTGGATCAAGACCGCAAGCCAGCCAGGCTGCGGCAATTTGCAGGCTCATCTGACGGATGGCTTCAGGATCTTTTGTGCTGTTCAGGGCATGATAATCGGCGATGAAGTATCTGGCTTCGCAGCTTTCACTAAGCTTCAGGGCGGGTTGAATGGCTCCCAGAAAGTTACCAATATGGGGGATACCTGTAGGTTTGATGCCGGTTAATGC
>JALNYD010000151.1 GCA_023230025.1 Candidatus Cloacimonadota bacterium
GACCAAATACGCTGGAGAGATATTCAGCTTCAGTCCTGGAGTAAGAAACCAGGCAATGGGAAACACTGGTCTTACTCTGCATGGATTCAACTCTGCAGCGTGGTGGAATCCCGCAAATCTTGCGCAAAGCAACCTTAATGGTGTGGAATTGATGCGCAGCGAACATTTTGAAGGCCTGCTCACCCAAAATCAGATTTCACTACGTCTGGATAATGGGATTGCGTTTAGCATCAATCATCTGGCTATTGATAAGATCAAGCTTACCAAATTGGAAGATGAGAATGCTGATCTCAGCAACGATAATCGTCCCTATGTGTGGAAAACCGTAACCAATCAAGATTTCATTCTTACCGCTGGTTTTGCACGGAGGCTCAATCCCCACCTGGCGCTGGGTCTAAGCCCAAAGCTTGCTTACCGCTCCCTGGCAGAGCGTTCCGGATATGGAATCGGTGCTGATCTGGGAGCATTCCTGGATTTGGGTAAGGGAGCCAGCCTGGGGGCAAATCTGCGCGATTTCTTTGGCACTCAGATTCTCTGGGAAAGCGGTGAGCACGAAATTGCACTACCCAATTTCGAAATGGAACTGGGCTATCAGGTAGGGCTGACCGGGCGTCAGATCCCTTTGCAATTAGCTGTACGCACCCAGATGTATCCCGAGGAACGGGGAGATGCCTCAAACTTCAGTAGTTCTGGCTTCAGTGCCGATCTGCATGCAGGGCTTTTGCTGCAGGTGATTCCTCAGTTAAGTGTGATGGCTGGTTATGATGTTGATAGCTTCACAGCCGGAATGGGCTTGGGAATTGGTAATTGGGGATTGGATTATGCATTCAGGGCAAACTCCAATGATGGGCTGGGATATTCCCAAAGAATAGCTGCTTCTCTGCAATGGTGAAACGTATAGCCCTTTTGGGGGCTACAGGCTCGATAGGCAGTTCCACCTTTGAAGTGGTGCGGGAACAGTCACAGCACTTCAGAATAACTCTGGCTGCAGCAGCGAGCAACCATCGCAAGCTATGCGCTCTGGCGCATGAGTTCCATATTCCGGTTCTGGTCTTAACTGGGATTCATGATCCTCTTGTGCAAAGCCAAATCCGAGCCGAGCATCCTGGATTAAAAATCTACTTTGGCACTTCGGAGCTGTTGAGCCTGCTCAATGATCAGGATTATGATCTGGCCTTGAATGCCATTGGAGGCTCAGCGGGCATTGAGGCCAGCTTCAGGATTCTGGAGCGGGGAATCCCCCTGGCTCTGGCCAACAAAGAATCTCTGGTTCTGGGTGGTCACCTATTGGCAAAGCAATTCAAACAGGCCAGGATCATTCCGGTGGATAGCGAACACAGCGCCATCTTTCAGGCTATTGGCAAGCACCCGAAGTCTGAACTGCGCAGGTTGATCATCACAGCCTCGGGTGGTGCCTTCCGAAACACTCCCCTTGAAGATTTTCCCGGCATCACTCCGGAACGTGCCTTAAAACATCCCAATTGGGATATGGGCGCAAAGGTTACTCTGGATAGTGCCACAATGTTCAATAAAGCGCTGGAAGTGATGGAAGCACACTGGCTCTTTGATATGCCATATTCCAAAATTGAAGCGATCATTCATCCTCAATCAGTGATTCATTCAATTGTGGAATTCATTGATGGTTCACATCTAGCACAGATGAGCTATCCAGATATGAAGATTCCCATTCTTTACGCCCTGAGCTATCCGAAGCGTTATGCTTCTGAACTGGTGAAGACCGATTTTCTCAGTCATCAGAATCTAAGCTTTGAGTCCATCGATCCCCAGCGTTATCCGCTGTTTTATCTGGGGCTTGATGTGGCCAGACAGGGAGGGATTATGCCTACTGTGATGAATGCTGCTGTGGAAGCGGCAATGCAACTATTTCTGCAACGCAAGATTAGCTTTACTCAAATCTGCCACTATGTGCAGCGCACTCTGGATGGAGCAACGCAAATTGATGATCCCGCTCTTGACACCATTTTGGCAGCCAATTTGGAATACTATCAGAAATGCCTCGAATTACACGGATAAATGTACATATATGGAGTTACCATGAATTATACGGATTATGCAGTTGAACAAGTAATTAGTTTATGCAAGATTCCCAGCCCCAGTGGCTTCACCAAGCTGGCAGCCAAATACCTGATTGATCTGCTTGTAGAAATGGGCTTTGAACCAAGCCAATCCCGCAAAGGCTCTGTGCTCTGCACCCTGGGCGGTGAAGACTCCCCCCTGGTGCTGGCTTCACATATTGATACCCTGGGTGCCATGGTTCGCGCTGTTAAGGGCAATGGCCGCCTGCGCTTCACTAAGATCGGCGGGTATCCTGAAAATAACATTGAAAACGAAAACGTGACAATCCACACCCGGGATGGCAAATGCTATAGCGGAACTGTTCATATTAATGGTCCAGCAGTCCATGTTTATAACGATTCCGGCACCAGTAAACGCGATGATTCCAGCATGGAGATTGTTCTGGATGAGATCGTGAAATGCAAGGAAGACACTTTGAAACTGGGCATCCGTGCGGGTGATTTCATCTCCCTGGATGCACGCACCGCACTTACCAGTTCGGGCTTTATCAAAAGCCGCCATCTGGATGATAAAGCCAGTGCAGGAGTGTTGCTTGCTCTTGCCAGAGAAGTACGGGATGGCAGCTTGAAACTTGCTCGCAAGACCAGTATCCTCTTTACTACCTATGAAGAGGTGGGACATGGCGCAGCCTCAGGATTTCCCACCGACACCGCGGAAATGATCTCGGTAGATATGGGTGCAGTGGGTGATGATCTGGAAACCAATGAATACACTGTATCAATTTGTGCTAAGGATTCTGGAGGTCCCTATGACTGGGATGTCACCGATACTCTGGTCAAACTGGCTCAGAAGCTGAACCTGCAATATGCTGTGGATATTTATCCCTATTATGGCTCAGACGTCGAGGGCGCACTTCGTGCCGGACATGATATCCGGCATGGGCTGATTGGCCCTGGAGTCTTTGCTTCCCACGGCTATGAGCGCACTCACACTCAAGCTATCGATAACACACTGAAGCTGTTAGAAGCTTATCTGCAACAAGCATAGCGAACTCAGATCACACCCAGGCGGGATGATCTGTAGCTACAATTAAGAAATTGGAGCAGAAATTGCATAATCCAGCTTGGAATAAGATAAACCCATGGAGATATAAATGCGTAAATACACTTTCATCTTGTTGATAGCATTGCTTTTGCCGATCATGCTTCTGGCCGATCTGCCCGCTTGCTACAACACTTATGACGAGATTGTCAGCCAGATGATGGCATTGGAAGAAGCTCATCCTGATATTGCCAAGCTACACATAATTGGCTATACTCAGCAGGAAAACATCCCGATCTATGCCATGCAGATATCCGCCGATGTTAATGGTGAGTGGGAACGTCCTGCCCTGCTGTTTGTCGGTCAGGTTCACGCCGAGGAAGTTCTGGGCGTTCAGATCACGCTTAGTAATATCAATCAGATCCTTTCCAGCAATGGCACCATGCCATATTCCTTGTGGATCAATCAATTGGAAAGCTGGTGGATTCCAACGCTGAATCCCGAAGGGCACAATGTGGTAACCTCCAATGCAGATGTTACCTATAGGAAGAACAAACGCGATAACAACGACAATGGCATCTTCGATTTTGATCCGACGGGATTTGGCGGAGACATCGACGGCGTAGATATCAACCGTAACTTTGATTTCAACTGGGTGCATGGCGACACCCTTTATCAACCAGCAACTCCACAGGCTACGGAAGAATTTGACTACTACCGCGGACCCGCTCCGATGAGTGAAAGCGAGATCCAGGCGATAAAGAATCTGGCGGATCAAAAGAAGTTCATCTATAGCATCTGCTGGCACTCCTCACGTACCGGCTATTTCGCAGAAAAAGTGTACTATTCCTTTAACTGGAAAGACGTTCGGCCCTCTCCTGACTTCCTCTTTGCGCAAAGCATTGCCCAGGGTGTAGCTACCCTGATTCTCAAAGAGAATGGCGCTCCCTATGAATATTATCCAAATGCCAGTCGCCGTGGGGCTTTTCATGACTGGATGTATAAGCAATATGGCACCATCCAGCTTTTGATCGAAGTTGGCACCCGCAATATTCAGCCTGAAGAAGCCTTGATGCTGGATACGGTTCAACGTGCCAGCAACGGAGTGTGGTGGATGATGAACCGTGCTCTGATGTTTTCCACTGCGGTTCCTTCCAGTTCAATGCTGACCGGACACACCAGGGATAGCGTCAGCAATCAGCCGATTGAAGCTGAAATCATCATCCAGGAGCGTCATGCTCCCTGGTTTGTTCCCCGCACAAGTGATCCCGAAACTGGCAGATATTTCAAAGCCTTGCCTCCCGGCAGCTACACCGTTCAAGCCCGCAAAAAAGGCTATTGGGATAGAGTCCATACTGCTGTGACCGTAAACAATGGCTCGTGGACCAATCTTGAGCTTGGGCTTAGTCCCAAAGCTGAAGCGGTGATGTATGGAAGCATAAACAGCCCTGGTAGCAATGTCTCTGCCCGCATCATCATCAAAGATATTCAACCCGATACCCTCTGGGTCACCGGAGATTATATCTTCCACGGTTATGAAGGCGAATATGAGATTGAGATCAGCGCTGATGGATATTATCCCTACCGGGGGATGATCAATCTGCAGCCAGGTTCTCAAAGTATGCATTTCAATCTCAGTCCAGCTACTCTGATCTTTGAAGAGGATTGGGAAAGTGGCAGCTCCGCCTGGGAAAAGGTGGGTGAGGCTCCTCCTATTACAGGGATTCAGGTTTGGGCTCTGGTAGATGGTCTCAGCCCCTCAGGTATGGCAATTACCGATAGCTGGGGCGGCCGGGGAAACTATCTGCAAAACTGCAACTGGTGGATTCAAACCATTGATCCAATTGCCATTCCTGCAGATGCAAATCCCGTGCTGTGCTTTGATTCCAACCTCTATACAGAGTGGGATTTCGATCCTGCCAGGGTGGAAATATCCATTGATGGTGAAAACTGGACAGAGCTATGGATCAAATCTGGGCGTCATGATTGGTGGCAAACTGAGTATGTGGATCTGACTGATTACCTTGGTCAGAGCATCTATATTAGATTCCGCCTGCAGGATAGCAGTATTGCGGATGAACTTACTGATCCAGGCTGGACAATTGATAATATCAGGATTGTAAGCGGAACGGCTACATCCATTGATAATCAGATCAATCCCGTGGAGCTTGCCGCCATTCTGCATCAGAATTATCCCAATCCTTTCAATCCTGAAACCACTATCTCCTATAGCCTTGCCAAAACCAGTGAAGTTGAGATCGACATCTACAATCTGAAAGGCCAGCTGGTGCGCAGCTTCAAACACGGTAATCAGAAAGCCGGCAAACACAGCCTGATCTTTGATGGTCTGGATAGTGGTGGTCGTACCCTTAGCAGCGGAGTATATTTCTATCGCCTTAAAACTGGTGATAAAACCCTGCAGCGCAAGATGATCCTGATGAAATAGGATAGATAGTTAAACCTTTTAACCCGGTGCCACGGCCTCGGGTTTTTTTTGCTATTGGGCATGAATGTGTCCCGAGAAAGCAGGTCGCTGCCATTAGGGATAGGTATTCGGGAAGTGCAGCCCCCTGTCACTATCTGCTATGGAGATGGATGGGATGGAATCCATCACCTTATTCTTCTTTAAGTCAGGGATAATTCCTGACGCAACGAAAGCCGTCATCCCAATAGCAGTGATGCGGAATTGTCTTGTTTCGAACAGCTACATCACAAAGATTTACTCCGCCTGGCTGTGTGGCATAAGACCAACTTCCTCCCCGGCAAATCCTATGGTATCCCCAATCCCAACCATGTGGATTTGTTTGATCAAGATTGGGATAACTCGGGTTATAGAGATCCCAGCAGTGCTCATAGACATTGCCACTCATGTCATAGAGTCCAAGCTCATTGGGAGCGAGTTCTCCTACATCGTGAGTTCTATCTCCGGAATTTGGTCTCCACCAGGCCACGTCATAGACGTTATTGCTACCGCTAAATCGATATCCTTGCGATTGATTGCCACCCATAGCGGCATACATCCATTCCATCTCGGTAGGAAGTCGATAGCCCTCCGCGTTCCAATTGCAGTTCACATTATTTGTCTCATGGTAATTCGTATCCCAGTCATCTGGCCAAAAGGCGGGATTTGTGCCATAAAGGTCGTAGGCACCATAACTATAACAGGGTGTGAGGCCTTCTTGCATACTCCGCAGGTTGCAATATTCAATGGCTCTAAACCAAGAGACAGTATCTACAGGACGGGTGGGACTTTCGGTGAAAGAGGACAGATCAGTCTCCATAACAGCTTGAAACTCCGCTTGGGTGATCTCGTATTTGTTAATGTAAAAGCTGGATAGAGTCACATTTGATACACCATTGAAGAATGTTCCTCCCTCCACCAGAATGAAGGTATTGAACACATACCTCTCTTCTGCAATGGGAGAGGGATTCCAGCCACTCATAAATGCTCTGGCTTTGATGATTGTGGTGCTATCAACCGGGATTGCAGCGTTGTATTGCGCTGATTCTTCGGTGGGTTCAGAACCATCTGTAGTGTATCGGATGATGGCGTCAGAAAAGCTACAGGTGATACATACATGCTGAGCAGAGCTATAGAGTCCTCCAGGGATGTTGATGACGGGCTGGGGTAAAGACTCAAAATTAAAATACGCCGAAGCAAGCGGGCTGTCCTTCCAGCCGGAACGGGTAGCT
>JALNYD010000010.1 GCA_023230025.1 Candidatus Cloacimonadota bacterium
AGGATATCCGGGTAGCCAGTCTGATGGGATTCCAGTTGAAAACCTGCGTTGCCGCCTTGAGTCTTCAGGATATGTACGAACTTAAGTCCATCTACCCCATTGATCTCAGCGTCTTTCAAACTCACCTTGATCACATTCAGGAACACACTGATCTGAAGTATCTGAAGATTGGAGCTTTGGGCAATGTGGTTCAGATGGAGATCTTACAGGAAGCTCTTGCACGCAGACACAGATTCAAGGTTATTCTGGATCCCGTACTCAAAGCAAGCCGGGGCATGCACTTTGTGAGTAAAGATGCAATTCCCATGCTTCGGGCTTTGGCTGGCCTGGCAGATTATATTTGCCCAAACTGGAATGAACTCGCTGAGCTTTCTGGAAGCAGGATAGACACTTTTGAGGATGCCCTTAGGGCAGGAGAAGCCTGGTTTGAGACCCATGGCAACTCTGTTCTGCTCAAGGGTGGGCATGCCCAAAGCAATCAGCCTCAGGAAGCTATCATCTGCCCGGAAGGGATATTCATCCATAGTTTTGAACGGGAACCATGGCGATATTCACACGGTACTGGTTGTGCATTAGCAACTGCCTTTATGTGCCTGCTGGCTAAGGGCAGAGCAGCAAAATCCGCTTTCAAGGAAGCCTCAGATTGGGTGCGCATCCTGTTTCGTCAATTGAACCAGGATCTATGAGTTTGAGAACAATGAAAAGCCCCGGAAACTCCGGGGCTTTTCCTTATTGATTTTTCAGGGTTTATTCCATCAGTAACATCTTTTTTGTGGAAGTGTATTGACCTGCGGTGAAGCGGTAGAAATAGACTCCACTGGATAGCATGTTGCCACGATCATCCCTGGCATCGAAGACCACGCTGTGACGGCCATTATTCCTGATATCAGAAAGCAGTGATCTTACTTTCTGACCTTTCAGATTAAAGACATCGATAGTCACCTGACAAGGCTCCAGGATGTCAAAGCGGATGGTTGTTTCAGGATTGAAGGGATTTGGCATGTTGCCTCTGAGCGCAGTAGCAGTAACGTGACTGAGCTCATCTTCATTTGAGGTAGGTTCAAGGATGATGTTCAGTGTGGTATTCTGGTTTGGTGAAACCACCACATCTTCCATCGTTCTGGGATCAAATCCCGTTGCGCTGGCGGTGACATCATAGATGCCAATCGGCAGAATGAGGGAATATGCCCCAGCATTATTTGTAGTTGCGCTGTATTCACCTGCTGTAACGGTAGCATTGGCTATACCCTGGTTGTTGGTACGGCGAACAAATCCCACGATGGTGCCAAACTGATTTTCTTTGACAAGAGGATTGGAGAACGCAGGCCCACTGGCAACTCCCGCGGTATAGATGGCTTTGACGCCCCAACGGTAAGTACCATTTGCCAAACCTTCCCAGGCTTCATCAGTGATGCTTGTGGTGGTGACGAGTTCATCGTTGACCTGGACCCAACTTGCTTCGTTGTTTTCCTGACCGGAGATCAAACGATATACATTGTAACCTGTGAGTAAGCGATCGTTGGCACGGGTGTTGCGCAATGTAATGGAGCGAGGATTTTCCATATTGGGTCTTGATCCATCACGGGCAATATTGGCATCCACAGGACGGTGCGAGATCATTGACTTATTAATTCTAACTGGGCTGGGAGCATTGAAAGTAACTGCCGTGATGACATTGCCGATGTAGATATTATCCATAAACCAGGTGTACCACAAACCATCATTGGATGGCGGATCCTCAGCATTGAAGGCCAGAATGATACTCAAGCCGCTGTATGCGCTGAGATCGATGGTAAACGGTGAATCATAGTAGTTCCATCCCCCGGTTTGCGTAGTAGCATCCCAAAGGACTGTCCAGCTATCACCGTTATTTGTGGAAACCTTCACATAGTAGTGATCGTTATTCTCGGAGCCGAGGAATACATAACTATCAAAGGTCATATATGCATCGGGCGGACAGACGAAGGAAGGACTAAGCAACCATTCGTCCTGGTGCTCATAGCTCCACCACAAGCCAGTTTGAAAACTGCCATGCGATGGTATGATGTTTGTAGGAGTATTGGTGATAGTACCCAATCTGCTGAAGGTTGGATATACACCATTCGTACCTGCAGCGCCGCTGTTGGTAATCACCTGTCCCCAATCTTCGGGAGGGAAGATTGCGTCTTCAAAGCTTTGAGTGATCTCAATCGCGGTTGGATCAGGCACCAGCCAGCTAACATTGACATTTGTATAGGTATCATTCAGCTCTGCTGTCACCCCATGAGGAGCATAGGCAATCTCGTTTAGAGTAATGTTACCCATATTCAGGTTTGTTGCACCCACATCAAGGGTTCCGGATTGACTGGTGTATCCGGCAGCCATGATCTGGTAACTATAACTCTGATTGGCATAAACACCAGCAATAGTGAAGACACCCGTGGCATTGGTATTAGTAGTATAATCTGCATAACCTTCAAGGTTGATCGCAGCCCCAGCCAGTGCACCACCAGTATCGGAAGCCAGAACGGTTCCAGTTACGTTTACAGTAGGCATAGGAGCTATATTGGCATTCAGGGTGGCGGTTTCATCTTCCACGATAGTTACGTTCAGTGTTTGAGTGATGTAACCGTATGTGCTGAAGGTGACCGTGTAGTTACCAGGCAGGATGTATTGAATCTGATATTCACCTGCTTGATCGGTCATGGCTTGATATCCGGTATCATCGATATGGACAAGGACGTCTGCCAATGGCTGATTCCCGATTCCGGTTACAAGACCAGACAGGTGTCCCACTCCACCGGGAATACCAAGGAAGGTAGTCATGGGGAACTGACCTGTGAGTTGAGAGGTTGTGGGCGCAGGGGGAACGGCTGGATCATAGACCGTGCTGTCGCTTTGGATCTTTCTGGCACGGTTGGTACCAATAGTCTGAGCTTTGAACCTGTCGTTTGAACTATAATACTGAGTATCTAGAGGACGGAGCACTGTAACTAATAGGTTCTGACCATTCAGATACATATATGGTTCGATAAATGGGATGGTAATGGTGTTTTCACCAGTAGGATAGTTCACAGTTCCATCAAACACCAGTGTGTGTGTAGAGTCCACAGGCACCCAGTTTTCACTCAGATCATCCAGGGTGGTAGTAGTAATCCAAATCTTGGTGGGCATATTGGGAAGATCTGTAACGAAGTTGTTGTAGAATTGAATTGCGTTGAGGAAGCCCATGAAGTTGCCCAATTCAGGGTTAAAATACAATCCTTGGAAAAGTGAGCCCTTGTAATACATGTCGATTGGTGTGCGAGCAAGTTCGTCACCAATACCAACCGTATAGCCAAATTGACCAACGGGCATCACCAGTACAGTAATGGTATCAGTTGTGTCATTATCAGGAGTCAAATCTCCTGGGAGCACAACCTTACCATGAATCTGTTGTGTGCCTTCGGCCATAGGAGTCCAGGTCACGGCTACGTTTACTTCCTCGTTCACAGCGATAGCAGGCCCCGAAACCGATGCCAATTCATTGGTGTCGCTGAAGATCTTGACGGTGTATGAGCCTGCGGCTTGAGCAGAAGTACCCGTATTCTTGATCCTAACAGTATATTCTGAGGGAGAGGATACCGTCGGAGTGGTATTTCCACTAATTGAGAGCGCAGAAAGATCATTTGGCCATTTACGCAGCATATTGGATATTGCCGGATTGGAGATCACATCGTTTGTATAAACGGTCTTTACTGCCCACTTGTGTTCACCATTGGGCAGATCATTCCATCCCGGAGCGGTGAAGGCAGTGTCAGTAATGGCTGTTGTGGTAAGTTGAGTCCAGAGATTCTGCTGGGTTTCCTGACCCTGCATGAGTTTGAAGACGTGATATCCAACCGGGACGCGACTCTGAGTTTGAGCGCTGAACACAGTGCTGCGATTGGAAGCAGGACGCAATGCTGCGAGACGTTCGGCAAGCTGAGCAGCTTCAATCTCAGATAGGCCTTTGAATGCCACAGGCATGATAGGATTGTCTGAGGTGCGCACAGTGAAATCACCGGAAGCAATTTCCACATCATCGATGTACCATCCGGCATAGTTCACCACAGTAGATGCATACATCTGGAACTGGATTTCAACTTCAGGCAAGCCATCATAAGCAGAAAGGTCAATGATGCGTTCTTGCCATTGAGTTCCGCTATAATCCCATGAAGGTCCCCAAACCAGGGTTCCATTTACACTCACTTGAGCATAGTCGAAGTTACCAAACACATTCTCCCAGCTCCAGAAGCGCATATGAGTATTGGTCAGGCCACCAAAGTTGAAGGTTTTAGTCAGGTAGTTGAAGCCACCGGAATTGGTGTAGTTGGTATTGATTTTGGTACCCCACATGCCGGTTCCGGAATGAGCCAGAGGAGGAGGAACAATGCTGGTTCCGGTATAGGTAGGAGCCCAGTTTGCCACATCATAGGCAGATGTGTGTTCCCAGTCTCCCAGGGGTTCAGTCCAGTTTGAGCTGGCTTCCCATCCCCCATCGGTGCCCTCAAAATCAAAGATCAGACCTGTTCCTGGTTGGCCCGGAGCACGCCAGGTGATATTGACAGCGGTTTCGGCAGTGTTCAGAACAGCTTGAACTCCCACTGGAGGCAGAGTTAGCTCACTAAGAGTGATCGTTCCCATATCGTAGGCTGTTGAAGCCACCACGATGGTTCCGCTTTCATTTTGATAGCCTGCGCGCATGATGGAATAGTTATAGGTATTTCCAGACAGAACATCGGGGATGGTAAACTGCCCCAGAGCATTTGTGGTTGCGCTGTAATCCAATACACCAGAGAGGTTGATCACAGCTTCATCCAGTCCAACTCCAGGGTTATCGCTGCCCACAATGGTGCCAGTGACAGCTACAGTAGAGGAAACGATCATATTGATATTAATTATGGTTTCCTCATCTTCCACAATGGTGAAGGGGAGAGTTTGATCCTCATACCCAACCTTGTGAGCAGTGAGGTTATAAGCGCCTTCCAGCAGGTAGGGGAAGCTGTATTGACCAGTGACAGAGGTTGTGGTATTAAGAATGGAATCTGAAATCTGGATTTCCACGCCTTCCAGAGGAGTACCACCGGAAGTTACAGTACCAGAAAGGGAACCGATGCCGTCCAAAATGAATCCAAAAGAGGTCTTGGCAAAGATTCCTGATAGAGTCCCAGCAGCAGAGGGATTGAGGGGATCATATACAGTGCTGTCACTTTGAAGTTTCCGGGATCTGTTTGTCCCCACTGTTTGACCCAGGAAATCATCAGCACTGTTATAGTACTGGGTATCCATGGGACGATTTGCCATCATCACCAGGTTGCCGCTGAAATAGTTGAACGGGTTTTGCAGGGGAACTACGATGCTATTTTGACCACTGGGCAGATTGATTGTACCATCATAGACCAGAGTCATCTGAGCAGGCAGAATCCAGCCCCCACTAAGGTCAGCCAGATCAGTGGTTCCCAGCCAAATCTTGATGGGTGTGTTCTCAAGATTAGTGGTGAAGTTGTTGTAGAAAGTCAGCGAGTTTATCAAACCATAAATACCCAGTTCGGATTGCAGATAGATAGTCTCATGGATGCTGTTTTTGTAATAGAAATCCCAGGGAACTCCCTGTAATTGGTCACCTGTACCGACTGTAATCATCACAATGTCTTCAGGCATAACCACGATGTTCAGGGCAGGACTGAGATCATTGACCGGGTTTACATCGCCTGTCAGTACAACTTTGCCGTGTAAGGCCATCGGACCTTCAACAGTGGGAGTCACAGTCAGAGAAGTACTCAGAGATTCATCAGGTGCTATGCTGGCTCCAGCAGCAGAAGCCAGGACTGTTCCTTCGGCATTGACGATCTGAACCTGATAATCAGTTTGAGTTGCGGTTCCGTTGTTGTAAACCGTCACCTCATAATTAGTACCAGCACCTACACTGGGGGTTGGATTCCCCGTGACGGACATCGCAGCCAAATCATTGGGTGAGATTAGTTCCAGAGTAACATCATCCAACCACAACGTACGGGATGTTGCACCCAGTCCGTGCCGGACAGCAATGTAATGTCCTGCTGCAGTATGGTTGCTAAGATTCACTACATATTCGTTCCACCCTGTGATAACGTTCAGTTCTTCAGCCTGTGCGAAGGTTGTGGGATCAGCAGAATTGCTCATCGTACCGATCTGCAGAACATAGTTCGTTCCGCCCTTTGCCATCAGTCTCACACGCAGAGTGTTCATTGGGATTGCATTGTCAATCGGAGGTGAGATCAGATACAACTGAGCGTTGGCATCGGTAGAGTTTGCCATTTGAACGCAGTTGGGAGCGCTGAAAGGAGAGCTGGTGCTTGTTCTCAGATAAGAGCTGGTAGCAGTTGAATTATGAATAATGCTCCATCCCAAGGGGAAGTTGGGTACCACAGCTCCATCCCAGTTTTCCGTAGCCGGCAGGGTGGTAATCGTGGCATCAAAGCCTTCTCCATCAAGCTGCACTGTATGTGTCTGGCGGGTGATATCATCTGTAATTGTCACAACTGCGCTGTGTTCTCCGGCTGTGGTGGGGCTATAGATAACCTCGAATGAGGTTGTCTGACCTGTAACCAGAGCTTGGGGAAGGGTGGGCAATCCAGAGAGCGTGAAGGCAGGGTCTCCACTGATGGAAATGCTATTCACACCCAGAGTACCGCCTCCGGCATTAGCAATATTGAAGGTTTGCTGAGGGCTTTCTCCCAGAATTACCAAACCGAAATCCTTTTCAGGGGGATTAACTGCAAAGATGGGATTGGGACTCAGGGGGGTCATCATAAAGGTGGCTTTGGGGAATGTGCCCGACAATGTTCCCGCAGCTGAGGGTGCCATTGGATCATAGGTAGTGCTATCGCTGACAAGTTTGCGGGCACGATTGGTTCCCAACGTCTGAGCTTCAAAGTTATCAGAACTGCTGTAATATTGGGTGTCCATGGGACGGTTTGCGTACAATACCAGGTTCCCGCCTGTATAGGAGAATGGAGCTTGCAGAGGTATCGTAATTGTATTAGTTCCAGTGGGGAAGTTCATCGTGCCATCATAGACCAGAGTGAGGGTTGTGGGATCAATCCAGCTAACACTGAGATCTTCTTCCATAGTGGTTCCTAACCACAGTTTAATCGGAGTAGCCACCAGATCAGTTACAAAGTTGTTATAGAAATTGACCGCAGTGATGTTCCCAAACATACCTATTTCAGTAGAGTAATACAGGCATTGGAATAAGGAGTTTTTGTAAAAGAACTCATAAGGAATACCCTCTGCCAGGTTTCCTTCGCCGATTGTGACACTAAACACCCCTTCTGGCTGCACTGTGATATTGAAAATGGGGCTTTCATCATTGATGGAGTTCACATCTCCGGCAAGCACCACTTTTCCATAAATGCTCTGAGAGCCTTCAACTGTAGGAGTCCAGGGGATTTGGACACCGATCGTTTCTCCTGCAGTAATGCTGGGGCCTGCCACTGAGGCAAGCTCAGCACCGGTTGTACTCATCAGTTTAACGCTGTAAGCATTCTGCGTAGCAGTACCATTATTCAGCACACTCACAGTATAAACGGTTGGCGATCCAACGCTGGGTGTGGTGTTCCCAGCCAATGCTAATGCGGCAAGATCATTAGGTGCAATCGCTTCAAAGG
This sequence comes from Candidatus Cloacimonadota bacterium, assembly GCA_023230025.1. GTDB lineage: Bacteria > Cloacimonadota > Cloacimonadia > Cloacimonadales > Cloacimonadaceae > UBA5456. Next base: position 7,650 of record JALNYD010000010.1, read on the forward strand.
TCACATCATCAACATAGAGATTACGTGATGATCCATTCATTCCATGCTTGAAGGCAATGAAGCGTCCAGTTCCCGTATAGGAACTCAGCGGAATGCTGTATTCACTGTAAGTAGTATTGGCAAAACTGATTGTTTGAACAGATTCAAAAGTGCTGGGATCGGTGGGATTGGTCATCACCCCGATATCCATGGTGTTGGATGTGGAAGTAGATCGCAGCCAGGCTTTTACTCGAACTGTACTTATCGGAATTGCCTGGGAGATTTCCGGAGCTACCAACATCAATGTGGCCGCAGTATCTGAAGAGTTATACAGCCTTAGATTATTGGGAGCGCTATGGGGTGTGGTGGTACTGGTAGCTACCAAAGCCGCAGTATTCGTGCTTTGTACGATCGCAGTCCAATCAAAGGGCAACTCTGGATCAGTAACGGAATCCCAGTTTTGAGTATATGGAAGTTCGTCCACTGTTGCATCACCATGAGTGGTGAAACTCCATACCGGGCAGTTTGTGGCGTTACCAAAGGTGTTATAGGGCACAACCTGCCAGTAGTAGGTAGTGGAGATTGCAAGTTCCGGATCAGGAGTGTAGCTGTTGGATGCACCCAGATCAAGGTTTTGCACAATGTTGGTGGGAGGGTTGTTTGTGCCAAAGTTCAATCTGAATCCATCTGGCAAACCACCACCGGACAACCAGTTGAGGCTTGTAAAGGGAGATACCAGGGTGGCTCCATCGGTTGGAGAAACCAGGTTCGCTGGATTTGGAGCACTGTCCGCCACTGGATAATTGAAAGAGAAAGTGAGCCCATTGGGAGGGAAGTTCACATCATTCATCACCACATATTGATTGTTGGCAGAAGCAGCGGTGGTTTCGGTCCAGGGACCCGTACCTTGACGGGCATTGAAATCGGTGGCATCAGGGCCACGCAAGCCCACCTGCATATTGCCTGCAGTTGCATTGGCTACAAAAGCGCCATAAACGATCTTCACATTGTTTGTGGTTTCGTGAAGTTGAATCTGGAAATTGAGATTGTCACCAGTTCCGCTGGTGCCATACTTCTTAAAGTTTTCCCATTGCACAACGCAGATGCGGTTGGGCGCTGCGCCAATCGTTTCCACGCGGATTGCAGCTCCGGCTTGAGCCTGCAGATCGCGCGCCAAAGCCACTACCCGGTTGTAAAGCACGGCCGGATCGATCACTGAGGTGCTGGAGATTGGCAGATAAGAAGAGCTTGATGTAATATTCACCGAAGGTGTGAGGGCGGATTGCCCCAGTGAAATCCAACCGTTGGCATTAATCGCCAGACGGTCAAAAGTGGCACCATTGAATACAAAGTTAAAGCCTATGGGTAACCCCGGGCCTGATGTAACTGTGCCTCCTAACGGGGTTGCGGGATCCACAAAGCGTTGGTCATCGGTGTTGTCAGCACCTAATTGCAGACCACCTGTAATCGGGGTGTATGTACCCATTTCTGATGCAAAACCATATTCCAGGGTTTGGGTAAAGCCAGGAAATGCCCACATCAGCAGAATGGCTACCTGTAGTGCTAAAAGCAATCTTCCTTTCATTGCAGTAACTCCTCTCTGTGTTATGTATGGTTGTTGGTTCAAATTGATCTTCGAAGTGATACTACCTCGAAGCATGTTTTCATCCACCAAGCTTCATTCGATTGGATTTCAAGCTCTGATTCATCTTTCCTTGAATCCAAAATCTTGTAAAGAAAAATCTTTAGTCAGGAGAGTGAACACGATTCATGGACTTACAAAGTAAGCTTCATAAAGGCAAACCTTCTGCAGGTTTATATTGACAAATATGATCTCTGCGTGAGCTTGACCGATATACTTAATGCAATCCAAGAGGAGACTGGAGTTTATGCACAAAATCACTGTAACTATCTGGCAGGTAAGCATCTATATTGTTCTAACCACAACCTTGTTTGTAATCATCGGATGCAATGGTAAATCAAGGAATGATACGCAAACATCCAGTGGCGATAATAAGTGGTATTCACCAGCGGCAAGAGACTCTCTCTGTGAACTGATGGTAGGACAATGGATCAACAAGGAATATCTGGATGAACTGATTGCCACGCGATCTCCCCTCAAAGCTTCGGACAAATTGAGAAACTTAGGTGAGTTTACCATAGAAAGATTGGACACAAATCCAAATGAGCTTGGCTGGAAAGGTTCAGATTTTCATTGTGGCGATGGTGGAATTATCGAACTGGTGCGCAACGATTCGCTGGTGTTTTCCAATATGAGATTAGCTACGGACAAGAAGAATACACTATATTTTCCCGATCCCGATATAGAATATGCAGAAGAATCCAAAGAATTTGTTAGGCTAGACAATTTTACTGGGTACATCAACGAGCTTATTCTGGCTGGTACCTACAGTGATGTTGATGCTCCGGAGAACAAACTGGTTTTTAGTCCCGAGGGAACGGTTCATGGATTGAACAATTTTAACAAGATTGACTTTGCTGGCAAGAAAAACGACATGCCTTATGAAGTAATACTGGACTGTTTTTTGTCCCTGTTTGACCAGTTATGTATTGGCGACTATTGCAGTAAGAGCGGCCATTCATTTTATATCTATGATAATTCGGATCATAACCTGGAAATCTATTCCATCACTTACAATGATAATGATCCGTGGGATGTCAAAGGCGTCCTCCTTTATAAACTCCGCAGGGTTGGAAGCTAATCAATCCCGTTCTGCCTGGCTGGTTGTGTGCCCTCTTGATGGGCTTAAGTGTCGCCCATGGGTTCTGTGGCGTCCATTAAAGGTTTTTCCGTGTTGTGGTAAACACCACGAGGGGTTTCGCTACACTACACACCCTCGCCATGATATGTCGCCCCAGACAGGGCTTTCCCGGGCTTTGTCAACAGCCTGTGCCCTTGGGGCTTTGGGTACTTGGCGTTTCATTTTTCCGTAGCTTCGGAAAGCTACGATACGGCTTCCGTAGCGAAGGATTCCGTTCCTCCGATTTAGTGACACGTAGCTTCGGAAAGCTACGATACGACTTCCCTTGAGGAGGATTCCGATCCTCCGATTTAGTGACACGTAGCTTCGGAAAGCTACGATACGGCTTCCCCATTGGTTACCGTCACGATGCCGTTACCTTGTGGTTACAAAAGTAACGGCATTGTAACCGCATCGTGACGGCAGATAATGGGGAAGAAAGTATAGAATTGATATTTAGGGAAATCTGGTATATGGCCTATAGTAGAGAAGGCAGAGCTGAGCTCTGCCTTCTGGATGTCAAAACAAATAATTAGCTTATTTTTTGACAGCGTCTTTGAGTTTTTTGCCAGCTTTGAAAACAGGAACTTTACGTGCCGGGATTTTCAAAGGAGCTTTGGTTTTGGGGTTGATTCCATTGCGTTTTTTGCGATGCGCAACGCTGAAGGAGCCAAAACCAACCAAGGAAACCTTTCCGCCTTGCTTAAGGGTCATGGTAATGCCATCAAGCACTGCAGCGAGAGCAAGACCGGCAACTTTTTGGGAAATGCCGGCGTCGGACGCGATCTTTTTTACTAATTCATCTCTGCTCATTTTACCTCCTGTTGTAGTTTCGATAAGCGTTCGAGATATTCAGGCGTTATTAAAATGCACACTTAGATTTTCTGTCAACCAAAAAATCACGTAATATCGATCTTTTTTGCCATGTCTTAGAAAAGGGATGTACAGAACACAAGTCTTAACGCTTTTATATCATACTGTTAGCAAGTGTCGTTATTTTTACACTCTTCATGCACAAAAGATTGGACTTTGCAGTGGTATAGCTTTTTTCAGTTGACAGAATTGCTCTCATCAACAGCGTGTAAACAGAAAAAGAAATGGAGGATTTAATGCTGAAAGCAAGATATTTCGCTCTCATAGCACTTATGGTTTTGATAGCCATTGCTGCTTGCTCCTCAAACAAACAGGTGGAAATCGTTGAACCCGAGCCCGTACGTAATCCTTTGGCTTTGGCCAGAGAAGCTGCGACAGAGGGTAATGATCTCTATCAGGACAAAATGTATGATCAAGCCATCGTTGCTTTTCAAAGTGCCTGGGATCTCTTCAATGAGGCCGCTCCTACTGCCTCAGAAGCAGATTCGATAGCGTATAACATGGAAATCATGAAGCTGAACATTGCCAAAAGTCATGCTGACCTTGCCTATGACAATATGGAAATGACTCTTTATGAAGATGCTCTGCAACACTATCAGGCAGCCTTGGAAATCTATCAGAACCACAGTCCGGTGGTAGTCAGCCAGGCTGCTTTGGACAGTGATGTATTGGGAACATACAATAATATGGCGATCGTCACTCAAAAAGCCGGCATGTTTGAACAAACGGTGCGATACTATGACGAGATTCTGAAGGTTGAACCCAACAATGAGGGAATCCTGAATGCCAAGTTCCACGTTCTCAGTGATGATCTGAAGGATGATGTTCGCGCTTTTGAAGCTCTGAGTGCTTATGCAGACGTAGCCAATAGTGCAGCAGCCTATATCATGCTTGCGGAAAACTATGCCGCAAAACGTAACTTCACTGAAGCTGAAAGTGCTTATATGAAAGCTCTCGCTTTACGTGAAGATGCCGATATGTATGCCAGACTGGGTAATTTCTTCCGCTCCAGCAATCAATGGGCCAAAGCCAATACCTATTTGGAAAAATTGGTAGCAACCAATCCTGAGCAGTCGACCCTGGCCTTGGTTTACAAACAAATTGGTCAGAACTTCATGCAGTTGGGGAATTCCGCAAAGATGGCAGAGTTCCTTGAAAAATCAGTAGCTATTGATCGTGATGCCAATACCGCACTTTCTCTGGCCAGCCATTTTAATGGAGCCAAGAACTATGCCAAAGTAATCACCTATAGCACAATAGTATTGAGTTCTGATGCAAACAATGCGGCTGCCCGTATGCTACGCGGAGTTGCCTATTTACAGCAAAAGAACTATGCTTCAGCCCGCGCTGATCTTGAACGAATCCAAAATGACAGCACTTATGGTGCCCAGGTTCAGGGTATTCTCAAGAGTTTGCCAAAATAAAGAGTAAAAGATATTATGGCGGGCAGAGCAAACTGTCCGCCCCTTTTTTATGAAGCACAAGATCTACAAGACCGATGGCTCAATCCGGGATATTTATAAATTCAGCTCCATCAAAAAGCTGAAGCGCCCTCTGATTGGTGCCCATGTCCCCGCAGGATTTCCTTCTCCAGCTCAGGACTATATCGAAGGGCTGCTGGATTTGAATGAACATCTTGTTCGACACCCTTCGGCAACATTCTTTATGCATGCAGATGGTTACTCGATGAAAAATGCAGGGATAAGTCCCGGGGACCTATTGATTGTTGACCGCGCATTGGAAGCCAGATCAAACAATATCATCGTGGCCATTGTAGATGGAGAGCTAACCCTTAAACGCTATCTGCTGGAAAACAATCACCCCTGTTTGATTCCGGAAAATGATGAATATGCACCCATTCCAATCGATGAAGATACAGACTTCGTGATTTGGGGTGTAGTTACTTACGTTATCCATCAACTGTAATGCTAAAATGCCTCTGGCTTTGCATCCTTGTTGCTCTGATGAGCGTTGGTGTGCATGCAGCAAGTTTGATCTTTGATGAAGATATCAGGCTGGTGCCAGGGCAAATGCAGTATCAATTAAGCCAGACGGACATAATCGTTCATAGTGAAAGTATCAGAGCTGATAGTCTTGCTCTGCTGCCAGATATTGATTACAAGATGAATTACAAAAGTGGCACATTAAGTCTTTTGAGACTTCCCAATAGCGCTACTCTGCGGATCACTTACCTGGTTTTGCCACCAGAGCTTAAAGCACCTGTCTTTCGATATGAGAGTTTCAGCTATACAGATAGTAGCAGGATCACGCTGGCCAAATCCAATCCGCTGATGAGTGGCAGCAAATTGCAGATCAACGGTAGCAAAACATTTGCCCTGAGTCTTTCTGAAACCGGCGAAACAGACCTTTTGCAATCCCTGTATGTGAATCTCTCCGGTGAGCTGAGCAAAAACATTGAGATCGAAGCCCAGCTTTCTGATAGTCAGAGCAAGCTAAGTCCGGAAGGTGATTCCAAAGAACTATCCAGCCTGGATCAGGTGTTTATCAGAGTATCTGCTCCCAAGTGGGAAGTGGGCATGGGTGATCTGGATTTTACCTTTGAAAACAGCCGCTATCTTAGCTATAGAACCAAGCTTGAGGGGATTGCCCTGCGCTATTTCGCTAATGCCCAGGCACAACTAGCCTACAGCGCGGGCAGTGGAAAACGGGCAAGCTATACGATCCCGATAATCGATGGCAAACAAGGACCCTATTATCTGGTTGCCAACGACAATCAACGCAGCTTCATCATTGTGGCAGGCAGCGAAGAGATCTATCTTGATGGCACTTTGCTGCACCGAGGAGAGGATTATGCGATTGATTATTCCGAAGGATCTGTGATGTTTCGCATCCTGGTAAGTTCCAGCAATATCATCAACGCAAGCTTTCAGTATTCCGAAGAAAACTTCCCACAGTCCAGCTATTTCAGCAGCAGCCAGATCCCGGTTAATGAGCATCTGAAGCTAAGCCATCATTTCATATTTCAAAAGGACACCAAAGACCAGGGGCTGCTGTATAGCCTTAGTGAAGCTGATCTGGATAGCCTGAGAGCAGCAGGGGACAATGAAGTCTTTGGCTCCGGTATCATCCCAAGCAATCCAGGCGAGGGGAGCTATATTCAACTCAGCACTCCCGATGGAGAAATCTATTATGAGTATGCCTATGGGGATTCTTTGGCAGATTATAACATCATTTTCAGTTATGTGGGCTCTGGAAATGGTGAATATCTTGAATACTCCATCGGGAAATACCGTTTTGTGGGTGAAGGGATGGGCACACATCTGGCCATCAAACGCCTGGTAGCACCGGTTCAGAGGAGCAATCTTGAGGTGGGTCTGGCTTGGGAGTATGGAGGCTGGAATAGTGGTGTGGATGCAATCTACAGTCATAATGACCAGAACACGTGGTCGAAACTGGATGATAATGATAACAGTGGAGGAATCATTTCTGCATATCTGGGGCTTGATGATCCCGAGATTCCGCTGACATTGCAGCTTTTTGGCGAACACCGTTTGGATGATACCTATCGCTTCAGTTCCGAAGGATCTCCCGAACATGATTTTGCCACCTTGATTCAAGCAGATTCCCTGGCTCAGAGCACTATTGATCTATCATTGGCTTACAAATCGAGTGTGTGGCAGCCACAAGTACTGCTGAGATGGCGCAAGCTGGCAGAGCAATATTCTCAAAAGGCTATTCGCTGGAACTCCCGAACTGAGGCATACTGGCTTTTACCCGCAAGCTTCTGGCAGAGTACGATCTCTGAACAAGATGGTGACCAGGCAAGTTTGTTGCAATATCACAATCTTGAACTGCTTTGGGTCTACAAGGTACTCAACCTGAAAATGCTGGGACTGCTCAATCAAATGGAAAACAAACATGATCTTGATACTCAGTATTACAAGATGCAACCCTCAATTGGGCTGAGTGCTGATAACTATTTCACCGAGCTGACCTTTATCAGGGATAAATCCAGCCTCAGGACTGGCCACTGGATTGAAGTGAATAGCTCCGACACTTACCAGATCAAGCATAGCAGCAACTTCAGCAACCATAGTATGGATCTGGATTTCAACCATCGCGAACTAAATAATCCCCATTCAATCGAAAATCCCAAAAGCTCCTATGATCTACTTCAGCTTCGGAGTTCTCACAGATTTCTGAATAGTGCCATTAGCTTGTTCAACAACTATCAACTCAATCAGACTGAGTTTTTCCCCAAGATACGGGATTTGGTGTATGTGGGACACGGGCTTGGTGTATATGACAGTACTGGAGTGATGGTTGATGGGGGGGATTATAACTATGAATATATCACCTCCACCAAGGGAACCTTATCAACAGAGATCACTGCCCTTAGCAGCATCTATCTCAAACCAGCCCTATACTGGCCAAACACCATATGGCAAAAGGTTCAAAGTGATCTCACTCTCAACGGGACCGAGCAACTTGACAAGCAACCCGATCTGGGTAATATTTTCTTTTTACCAGAGCATAGTTTCAACTCGGAAAGCACCATCTATGCCAGGCAGAGCTATTTGCATAATTTCTGGTTTGACCTTTACAAAAGCAGAATGATCGCAAATCTGAACTGGGAGATAAACCGGGATCTGGATCAAAGATATCAGGACACCCATAAGAGCCATGAGCGCATCCTGGGCATGAAGCTGGATATGAAAGGCTTTGCGGGAGTAAACAACCGACTTGAACTGATTTCTGAAGAAACCGAAGAAAGCCGCTATGATTCCAGAATCAGCCGCCAAACTCTGATAAACAGCATAGAGAAGAAATTCACAAGCTCAAGCACGGCTCAGATTGAGCTAAGCATTAGCCAGGAGAAAGGGAAGAAACAGAATGCCGGAGATCAGGACTATCGTTTGCAATCAGTGAGCATATCACCTTCCCTGCGAAGTGTTCTGCTGCAAAAATACCGGGTTTCCGGAAGTATAAGTCTTGGCTATAATGATAGAAAAGGAACTGATTTCCTTAGCTTCCTCCCCCAAAAAAGAGAGGGTGTGGTAAGCGATGGGCAGCTATCAATGATCTACAGGGTGAACAGCATTAGCACTTTCAGCCTGGAATATAGATTTACCAAATACCCTCATACAAAAGACACTCATAACCTGAAACTGGAATTTAAGGCGGAATTGTAAATGCTGATCAATCTAAGCGTTTGGGACTATGCAATCGTATTGCCATTCATATTTATGGCAGGATTCATTGATGCCATAGCCGGAGGAGGGGGATTGATATCTCTGCCAGCCTACTGGAGCGTGGGCATTCCTCCACACATTGCTTTGGGAACGAATAAATTCTCTTCTTGTTCTGGTACCATATTTTCCACAGCCAGATACTTCAAGGCGGGAATGATCGACGTCCCGGTGGCTTTGATCAGTGCCGCAATGGCTCTTTTGGGATCCTGGCTGGGAGCCAGCACTGCCTTGCTGCTCTCGGCGAAGTTTTTGAACTACTTGTTGATTATACTGATTCCCTCGATCACGATCATCACGCTGCTAAGCAAGAAAATGGGCTTCAGTGATAAAGCCCACCTCCTGAAGTTGGGTTATCGCTTGAGTCTGGGGGCATTGGCAGGCCTGGTGGTTGGATTTTATGATGGCTTTTTCGGACCTGGAACAGGCACCTTCCTGATCCTGATATACTCTGCTTTGCTGCATTATCAATTCACCCGAGCAAATGGTAATACCAAGGTGGTGAATCTGGCATCCAACGTAGCCGCTTTGCTTACCTTTGCTGTTGCGGGGAAGATATACTACCCAATTGCCATACCAGCAGCGTTATGCGGGATAGCGGGAAATCTGATTGGCTCCAAAATGGTAATCCTGAGAGGTAATAAACTTATCAAGCAAGTGTTTATCCTGGCCCTGATCCTTCTCTTGGGAAGAGTGCTTTACAATGTGTTTAATTGAGTTTGCATAATCTACGGAGGTCATGTATAAATTGGTGATAATTTCTGACTCAATTGTTAAGTGCCCAATCAATATAAGTTTGCGTGACAATAACGAGTGGTTAACAAGCAGAAATAATGAACTTCTTACACTTATTTGGCTTAATTATCTGCCTTCAGTAACTTTCTGATTGACAAATACCCCCATACTTCATTATATTGTTCACAATGAATGTGAAGGATTACTGCTATGTTTGAGAGAATACTTAAGCAGCAGATGATGAATCGGGTGTTATACGCTTTGATTCCCGTGTTGCTGTTCTCGATCTATTTATTTGGCTTACGGGTACTTGCAGTGGTAGCCATTGCCAATATTGCTGCCTATTATACTGAGTATCTTTTTATCTATAAAAAGAAGGGTGGCAAAGTGTCGATGGCAGCCTTTGTAACGGCATCGCTGGTTTCCCTCAGCCTCCCCCCCACTATTCCATTATGGATCTCTGCAGTAGCGGCAATAGTATCCATCGCATTTGGCAAGATGGTGTTTGGGGGCTTTGGTACGAATATCTTCAATCCTGCCATTCTTGGCCGCACCTTCGTGTATATATCCTTCCCGAATCAGATGACGATATCCTGGTTGAAGCCTTATCTGCTGAAGGATTTCCCGGGGGGATTCGTCAAATGGAGCACAGAATCCGGGATGCAAACCGGAGCTACAATCCTGAATTCCTACCGCAGTAGTTCTGAAGCGCTTTATAGCTTCCAGGATGCCTTTCTGGGCTTTATATCCGGCTCAGCGGGTGAGACCAGTGCCCTACTGATCCTGTTAGCGGGGATATACCTCATCATTACCAAAACAGCAAAGTGGCAATCCATGCTTGGCACTGCCCTATCACTACTTCTTTTCAGCTGGATATTCAATCCTTCGGTGAATCCTTTTTATTTCCTCGTCAGCGGTGGAGCCATGTTTGGAGTGGTGTATATGGTTACAGATCCCATCTCCAGCCCCAAGGGGAAGTATGCAATCTGGATCTATGGTTTATTAGTCGGATTTCTAACAGTGTATATCAGGCGTTACTCCCTATTTGCAGAGGGCTTTATGTTTGCTTTGCTGCTTACCAACGCCTTTATGCCGCTTATTGAGTATGGTCTTGAAAAGGCAGGCGTAAAATGAAGGACAGTTTCCTTTTCCCGATCATTTTCATGTTGATAATGGTAATCCTGTTCGTGGGTATTTTGGCGATCATGTATCGTGTCAGTGAGCCAAAAATCGAGGCATATAAGCTTGATAGCTTTCAACGTCAGGTTCTGGCCTTGATGGCCGGAAAAATAGCCGAGGCTACAGCCATGGATGCAGCCCAGATCATGGCAGATTATCCTTCTAGCTTTGAGACATACATCTTGCCTGTGGAACTGCATGATATGGACAGACAAGCCTTTCAGGCAGTTGTTGGCGATAGCGTTGTTGCCTATTGCTTTGAAATCAAAGGCAAGGGGCTTTGGGGTAGCATGAAAGGCTTGATTTCTACTACAACTGATCTGAAGACGATTGTTGATTTTGCAATTGTGGATCAGATGGAAACCCCTGGATTGGGAGCGCGCATCGAGGAAGATTGGTTTCTGAGTCAGTTTCGAAATCGCCTTTTTGTTCAAGCTCCTGATGCCGATGATGTAACAAAGGATTATGAGTTTATCTCTGAGACACAGGAACCTGAAACCAGTAATCAGTTAAAACGGGTAACTGGAGCTACGATCACCTCAGATTCCGTATTAAGAATGCTGCGTGCTGAGTTTAATCTGATCTACCGTCAAATGCAGGGGTTGAAGTCATGAAAATGAAAGAGATCTTCATTACCAGCGCTTTTACCGAAAACTCAGTATGGCGTCAGATCCTGGGCATCTGCTCTGCTCTGGCCGTTACCAACCTGATGCAGAATAGTTTGATCATGGGTTTGGGAGTCATATTCACTCTGGCTTTTGCCAATCTTACGATCTCGATTATTCGAAACTGGACTCCCCGCAGTGTGCGAATGATGGTGCAAACCTTGATTATCGCAGCATACGTGATCATAGTCGATATCTTTCTCAAAGCCAACCTGCCCGTGATCAGCAAACAACTGGGGCCCTATGTGGGGTTGATCATTACCAATTGCATCCTGATGGGCAGAGCTGAAGCTTTTGCCTCTCAAAACAAACCACTGGATTCCTTCATTGATGGAATTGGTGCTGGAGTGGGATACACCCTGGTCTTGCTCTTGATATCTTTTGTGCGAGAACTATTTGGATTTGGTACGATATTTGGATTTCCGGTTTTTGGCAGTTGGTGGACTAAATGGAGTATAATGGTGATGGCACCCAGTGCCTTCTTCATCCTGGCAATGCTAATCTGGTACATAAATACAACATTCTACAAGGCTAAAGTATAATGGATATCAGCGCTTTTGTTCTCTTTTGGGCTGCGATATTTACCAGCAACATCCTGCTCACGAACTTCCTGGGTATGTGTTCTTACCTCTCGGTTTCCCGGGAAATCGAATCATCTGCTGGGCTTGGTGTAGCTGTAATATTTGTTTTAACCGTCACTTCCGCATTGAACTGGCTTGTGTACAATTACATTTTGTTACCCTTTGATATCGTCTATTTGCAATACATTGTATTCATCATTGTGATCGCGGCTTTTGTGCAGTTTCTGGAGCTATTGATAGAACGCTATGCTCCTGCTTTGTATTACACATTGGGGATTTTCCTCCCGCTGATCACGGTAAATTGTGCGATCTTTGGCGTGAGCCTGTTCATGATCATTCGTAACTACAACTTCCTGCAATCCATAGCCTTTGGAGCTGGGAGTGGAATTGGATGGCTGCTGGCGATTATGATGCTGGCAGGGATTCGTCGTAAACTCAAGGAAAAGATGGTTCCTCAGGGCTTGCAGGGAGCAGGGATATCGTTGATTATCACCGGTATCATGGCCATGGGCTTTGTGGGATTCTCCGGGATAGTTCAGATCCAGTAGGTACAGCGATGATGATTACGAGAATACTTACTGACGTTGCCCTGATGAGTGCCATCGGTGGAATCCTGGCCTTGATTATGGTGATAGCCCAACGCTGGCTGAGTAACTATGGTGAGGTAAGCATCAATATCAACGGCAAGCGAGAGCTCAAGGTAACCGGCGGTAATACGCTGTTAAGTACACTTTCAGACCAGCAGATCTTCATTCCTTCTGCCTGTGGAGGTCGGGGCTCTTGTGGAGCCTGTAAGTGCAAGGTTGAAAGCGGAGGTGGTCCGCTGTTACCAACTGAACGTCCACTGCTTACAAAAGAAGAAATGGCTTCAAACGTCAGGCTGGCCTGCCAGGTAAAGGTTAAAAGCGATATCCACATCCATATCCCTGAAAGCATCTTTAACATCCGAAGATTCAACAGTGTGGTAGAAGAGATCATTGATTACACCTATGACATCAAGGGCATCACATTCAAACTCATCGAAGGACAAAGCATCGATTTTAAGGCGGGGCAGTATGTACAGCTGGAAAGCCAACCCTATGAAAAAATCAAAGACAAAGTGATCAGGGCTTATTCCATATCTTCCAAACCTGAGCTTAAAGATCGCATTCAACTGATCATCCGTCAGGTTCCCGATGGAATCTGCACTACTTGGGTGCACAAGCATGTTAAGGTTGGCGACAAGGTCAACTTCACTGGACCCTATGGCGATTTTTACTTAAGAGATACAGAAGCGGACATCCTCTTTGTTGCAGGAGGTTCCGGAAAAGCACCCATAAAATCAATCTTAGAACACCTTAAGGAGGTTGGAACAGAACGTAGAATGACCTATTTCTTCGGGGCTCGAACAAGGAAAGACCTATACTTGAGTGAGGAAATGCAAGCCTTTGAGAAAGTGTTTACGCAGTTTGAGTATGTGCCAGTACTCTCCCATCCAGAAACTGAGGATAATTGGACGGGGAAAACTGGTTTCGTAATGCCTTATTTCAAGGATGCCATCAGAGATCCCAAAAACACGGAGGCCTACCTCTGTGGTAGCCCCGGGATGATCTCTGCAGTTACCAAATCCTTAAAGGAATATGGCATATATGAGGATAAAATCTATTATGACAGTTTTGGGTGATATTATGAAAAAGACTCCTAACGAAAAGAAGATTCTAGCCAAAATGCAGCCTGGGATCATTACCTATGGCGGCTTTTTGGGTACCGACAAGCGTAGTTACCTGCAGATCATTGCAGACGATGAGAAAGCACTGGAGGCTTTGGGCAAAACAGCTGAGGAAATCGCTGACCGCCTGGAGTTTTTCCAACAAAAGAGCTTTGATTCATTTGAAGCCTCCACAGTAGTGGATGACACGTGGGAAGTGGAAACCGAGGTTGTGCGTGGTTACCTCCCCTGTCCTTTCTTGCATCAGGGGATGTATCGCAAGAGTTATACGACCGTGAAAAACCTCAAGAGCAAAAAGAGCTTCACTTTTTCCGCGTTGAATATTCATCTGATCAGAGTACACCACTTCTTTGAAGGAAAGAACTCACATTTCCGCATGGAACCTGCCGATTTATTGAAAGAGCTATTCTAAGAAAATAATCATTGACTTGGCAGGCGCTTCTGCAAAAGTGGCGCTCCGAAGTAAAATATGAAGTTTAATGAAATACAAGGAGTTCCAAATGCCGAAGACGAATCGTGGAAAAGAAGTCAAAAAAATGCCTAACGCTGGCCGTGGAGAATGCCCCATTTGCCATCGTACCGGCGTGAAAGTAATTCATGAAGTGAAAGCTGGTGAGAAGACCATCAAGGTTTGCAAAACCTGTAAGGGCCTTCCTGTTGAAAAGCTTACTGTATAATTATCCCAACCCGGATTTACGGGAGAGCCTGGCTCTCCCTTTGTTTTGCCTATGAAAGCCATCAAGGATCTCGGGCAGCACTTCTTAAACAATTCTGATATTGCCTTATCAATAGCTGATCTAGCTAATTTGGAACCGGGGGAAACCGTATGGGAAATAGGCCCCGGAACCGGTATTCTCAGTGCTGAGTTAATCAAACGACAAGTGATGCTCAGCGCTTTTGAGCTGGATAAAAGGATGGCAGAAATCCTGCATCAGCGCTTTAGCCACAATTTTCGGCTGGTACTCCGGGATATCCTGAAAGTGAACTGGGCTGAAGAATTGGCTCAAGCACCAAACCCAATCAAATTGGTGGCTAATATCCCATATCAGATCACTTCTCCGCTATTGTACAAGCTGGAGGAATACAGCAGTCATTTTTCCCGTATTGTGCTGATGGTTCAGAAAGAAGTAGCTGAAAGGCTCTCTGCTTCTCCTGGCACCAAGAGTTATGGTCTTTTGACCTTACGTTTAGCTCTGAAGTATGATACGCAAATCAAGCTGATGGTAGGCAAAGAGCATTTTGATCCAATCCCCAAAGTGGATTCTGCAGTTGTGCTGATGCTTCCTCGTAAGATTCCGGCTGATATAACCCATCCTGAGCTTTATCACAAACTGATTACTGCATCATTTGCTCATCGGCGTAAAACCCTGCGCAACAACCTGCTGCCTTTGGTTGGACGCCAGAAGATCAAGGATTTGGAAACCTCTTGCGAGATTGATCTGGGAAGACGCGCGGAGACCCTTTATGAAGCGGATTTTATCCGTCTTAGTAATCTGTTTGCTGATCTCCTGTAAGCTACTTTGGTCACAAAACCAGGAAGTGGAGTTTTATTACTTTAATAGCGACAATAGCCGCATCCTGGAATCCTTGCTGAACTACCAAATCCAACCTCAGGCCAAATCTTTTCTGAATGTTCATGGACAAAGCGCCTGGGAAGAACGGCTCAACTTTAATCAGGAAGTGCGTAGATCGTTGATTGGGGCAAGCTTTGGTTATCAACTGCCTTACTCGCTGCATAGTGTTTTCATGGACTATGAATCCTATTATGATGCCAGTGACCTCGATCCTACTGCATACATCAATAAGAACGGTAATTTGGGTTACCGGTTATTTTTAAGCCCCCTGGACAGCCTGTCTTTCCAGGTTGAAGCACGTGGAGTAATCCGCAATGAACAGGATCGTTACCTTCCGGGTAATCACATAAAAAGTAAAGGGTTGCACCTTTTAGGAGCCATGAACTATCACCCCTTTCGGGATTTGATTGACGCTTCTGTCTCCGCAAATATGGAACATCGCAAGCTGGATTGGGAAGCATATCAATTGGCATCTGCAAACCTCAATTTCTCCTGGATGAGTGAGTATTTGGATTGGGAAAACCGGTTTACCCTATCTGGACGACAGGATCAAATCTATAATCTTCTTTCAAATGAGACCAAACAGGATAGCTACTATCAAAAACTCGACACTCAGACTCGCAGTACTCTGGATATCTACAGTCAGCTTAGCTATTATCCCGCAAGCAATTTGGAAGTCTACTTCAGTGAGAACTATGCAGAGCGCCGTACCAGTCTGGAAGAGAATCTCATCCGCAACAACGGCGAGTTTTTTAACCAACTTAGCCTTGATATAAATTATCTGATTGTTCCCGATTTGACCATGATCACCAAAGCATCCCATGCTTATACCATCAAAGATTTCAGTTATGCCGAAAACACCCGGCATTTGGAAAACAGAGCTTTAAGCACAAATCTGGCCTGGGAATATGCCGAGTATGATTCTCTGATGCTATATATGGGCATAGAATTGCAGAAGACTATGTTTCCCAAAAATAAGACCAACAAGTGGGACAATGATTTGAGATCAAGAAACTCGAGATTCGGTTGGAAGCATTATTTCCGGGATAGCGTCAGACTCAGCAACTGGCTTTCATATAGCATCCGGGAAGATGTCTATATCGATTCCCTGCTTTCTACCTCCAATCACGACCTTCGCAGCCTTAGTTACACTCCCCAAATTGATCTCCTGCTGGGAGACCGTCTATGTCTGGAACAAAGCTATCAGATCAGGGCGGATTACACTGACTACTTCTTTGGTGAGAGCAACCAGGATAAGCTCTATCGGCAATTGGGTTATCGCTACAATCTGATCTTTGATTCATATCCGTATGTTGCCAGAGCGGGTGACGACAAATGGTTTCAGCTACCTTACCGGGCAAATCATGGTTCTGCCTTTATGGCTGAACTTACTTTTGCCTATGAAGAGAATCAATATGCCCAACAGATGGAACGCTACTATCAGATCAATACCAAAAACCGGCGCTACCAGGCTTCTTTGAACATCCGGCATGATATCGGGGAATTCTATTACAGCATCAAACCTCAATATATATGGGGAACCTGGAAAGAATACAGCGTTATTGCGGGCTTCAATTGGCGATTCAACAATAAATCCTATCTGGAGTTCACTCTCACCCCCATTGCCGAGGAGTTAAGCTCGATAGACTGGCGAAGCTCGGTGAACCTGAATCTGAGGTTTTAGTTGACAAGAAAGCCCCATCAAAAAGCCTTGTTTTGCCAGGTACGGTCAATGTCCGAGTGTGAACCATGTCAGATCGGGAACGAAGCAGCATTAAGCAAATCCGGATATGTGTGCTGCTACCTGGCATTTTTGCTATTTAGGATCGGAAATTGCATATTGTGAGGAAAGAACACTCATTGGCCAGTGATCAGAGCATCCCTGGCATAAGGAATTATAGATGAAACGCGAATTTATTCTGCTTGGCATGATCCTGTTTTCGGCACTTCTGATGGGCTTCCCTGCCCGCATCCAAAGCTGGGATATTATCAAGGATGTCAAGCAGTTGAACAAACTCCAGATCAGCATTGGCAGTGTGAACCATCTACAGAACTCCATCATTGTTGAGCTCAGAGATGAGGATGAATTTGAAAAGTTGTTTTCCAGCGGCTACAGTCCTGAACGCCTGCCTGATGTTGCCAAAGAATACTATCAGGAATTACTGGATAGCACCAGAGATGGCGACAACCCCCTCAACGAGTACCACAGCATTGACGAATACCACAGCTTTATGCAAAACATCGCCAATCAATACCCTGAGATTTGCCAATTGCATCAATGGGGTACTTCAGTGCAGAATCGTCCCCTATACATTATGAAGATCTCAGATTATCCAGACATCAATGAATCGGAGCCAGAAGTCAAACTGATTGGAAGCATCCATGGTGATGAAACCGTAGGTTATGAAATGCTGATCCGCACTATCGAACTACTTTGTGAAAGTTATGGCACCGATCCCCGCATAACCAACATTGTGGACAATACTGAACTCTGGATCAACCCCCTGTATAATCCCGATGGATATGTGCTGGGACAACGCTTTAATGCCAATGGAGTGGATCTCAACCGCAATTTCCCCATGCCCAATGGTATTACTAATCCCGACGGTTATCCCACAGCTACTGAGAACCTTGCCATGATGGATTTTAGCAATCAACACAACTTCGTTAGCGGAATCAATTTCCATGGTGGTGCATTGGTGATCAATTACCCATGGGATTACAGCTACACTTTGGCTCCTGATAACGATCTGATCGTGGACATGGCGCTTACCTATTCCACCCATAACAGCCCAATGTTCAACAGCGATGAGTTTAATCAGGGAATTACCAATGGTGCGCAGTGGTATGTCATCACAGGCAGCATGCAGGATTGGAACTATGGTTTCACTTCAAATATTGAGCTTACTGCCGAGATCAGCAATATCAAATGGCCACCAGCATCCACTCTTGACACCTATTGGAACGAGAATAGGGAATCCATCCTTTCCTTCATCGAATATGCTCAGAATGGCGTTCAAGGCGTAGTGATGAGCAATGTCGGAGTCCCTGCTTCTGCCACCATCAAGATTGAAGGCAACTCCCGCGATACTCGTAATGATCCTCTGGTGGGAGATTACCACCGGATGCTTTTGCCCGGCGAATATACCATTACAGCAAGTGCCGAGGGGCATCTTTCCCGAAGTGAATATATCGTGGTTCCACCCACCGGATTCACGACAGTTAATTTCTGGTTGAGCCTTGCCCAACAAATCGATTTTACTGGGTTTGTCAGGGATAGAGATGGCTTCCCCATTAGCGGAGCCAGCATTGTTCTATATACCTCCAGCCCTCTATCCGCCACCACCGATGCAAATGGTAGCTTCAGCTTCAACGAGATCTATGAAGGCGATTACCGCATCCAGGTAAGTGCTCCAGGCTATGCCCTATTTTCCTCTGAGATAACACTCCGAAAAAGTGGTTTGGGAACCTGTGGGTCATTCATCCTGGGAGAAGCTCTGTTTGAAGATGGTTTTGAAGAAAACCTCGATGCCTGGAATGCCACCAGTCCATGGAACCGGATGCAACAAGGAGCAAACTGGGTACTTGCGGATTCTCCCACAGGTAACTATTCAAACAACTCCAATCGCTCTATCCGTCTGCACAATCCCGTATCGCTGGTGAATATTCAGAATCCCAGCCTTAGCTTCAAGGCAAAATGGGATCTGGAAGCAGGATATGACTATGTTTATGTGGAAGGCTCCACTTCAAGTTCTGGCAATTGGCAACAACTGGGCAGCTTCACCGGAAACCAGGAAACCTGGGCTGATCAAGTGTTTGCTCTGGATGCCTTTGCCAATCAGAACTTCTATCTGCGCT
>JALNYD010000152.1 GCA_023230025.1 Candidatus Cloacimonadota bacterium
GGCTCTTGTGGGGAAGCGCTGTTCCTTAAGCTTGAGTTCATCAAAGTTCCAGGCAAAGAGATGCTTGCCATGTGATTTGTCGGCGGCTTTGATCAAATCCAGGACATCAGAAATCGAGCGAGCAGAGCTCAAATCCACTCCCAAGGAATACAGGCCTCCTTCAAAACTATGCGTATGAGTATCGATAAAGCCTGGATAAGCCCAGCCACCCTTTAGGTCAATCTGCTCATAATCTGACAGATTGGATGGCATCTCTTTCAACAATGCGCTTATCTTTCCATTCTCAATCATGATGGCCTTGATATCATTCTCAAAGCTGGAGTTAATATAGAAATGTCCACCATGGATCAACTTCATATCTTGCCTTCCTTATGCAACCTGGATAACATGGTATAAAACTTATGGATGGGGAAGCCCATGACATTGAAATAGCAACCCTGAATGCCCCGGATAAACTGGCTGCCCAAACCCTGAATACCATAGGCTCCTGCTTTATCCATGGGTTCTTTGGATTCGATATAACTAATGATTTCATCAGTACTCAAGTCCGCAAACTGAACCAAGCTACATTCATAATCGCTGTAATAGCAGCCTTGATTTCCGATCGCGAGTCCAGTAATCACAGTATGTTCTTTTCCGCTAAGGGCTTGCAGATATTCCTGTGCCTGACTGATGCTGTTCGGTTTCCCCAATATCCGCTTTCCCAGTACTACTATTGTATCGGCAGCTACTACAAGCTCAGACTTGTTTGATGGCTGCGCAACAGCAATTGCCTTGTTTCTGGCATGATTCATAGCTTGAATAGCGGGATCATCATCCGTAATCGGTTCTGCAATCTCACTGATTCTAATGTCATAAGCTATTTGTAGCATCTGAAGCAACTCCTGACGTCTAGGCGAAGCCGAAGCCAGCACAACACTGAAAGCTTCAAGTATATTATGTAACATCGTTTAATTCCTTTGAGACAGGATGGTCAGTGACGGGATTACGTCAATGAAAAACTGCAGAACCAAAAAATAGCTTGCCTGAATAATTGGGATCGGAAATCCTTGCACCAAAGCAAAAAATATATCCAGGAGGATAGTAATGGAACGCGTACACAATTTCAACGCGGGTCCCGCAGTCTTGCCAGAAGAAGTTCTGCGCGAAGCACAAGCGGATTTGTTTAACTACAAGGGTATGGGACTCTCTGTAATGGAGATGAGCCATCGCAGCAAGGAATATCAAGCCATCATCGATGAAACTCATGCTGCTGTGAAGCGCATTTATGGACTTGGTGATGATTATGATGTGCTCTTCCTGCAGGGAGGAGCCAGCATGCAATTCCTGATGGTTCCGATGAACTTTGCCCATGAGGGCAAAATCGCAAACTACATCCATACTGGTGTTTGGAGCAAAAAAGCCATCGCAGAAGCTAAAAAGATCGCTAAACCAGTGCATTTGGCAGCTTCCAGTGAAGACAAGAGTTTTGGCTACATCCCCCAAACTCATATGCTTTCTGATAACCCTGCTTATCTGCACATTACTACCAACAATACGATCTATGGTACTGAATGGCATCATGATCCCGTTGTAGCTTCCGGCGTACCTTTGATTGCAGATATGAGCTCAAACTTCATGAGCAAACCCATTGATGTAAAGAAATACTCCATGATCTACGCCGGTGCCCAAAAGAATGTGGGTCCTTCCGGGGCAGTGGTTGTAATCATCAAAAAGGATTTCCTGGCTACCGCTGCCAGCGGACTTCCCTCCATGCTGGATTACAATATCCACGCAAAGAATGGCTCTATGTTCAACACTCCTCCCTGCTGGACAATTTATATGATTGGTCTGGTACTCAAATGGGTAGAAGATATGGGTGGCCTTGAAAAAGTGGCTGCGAACAATCAAGCAAAGGCCAAATACATCTACGACGCCATAGATGCTTCCAATGGATTCTACAGAGGAACCGTGGTGCCAGAAGATCGTTCTTTGATGAACATTACTTTCCGCATGGCCAGTGAAGAACTGGAAGCCCAGTTTATCGCAGAAGCCAAGAAGGAAGGAATGATTGGTTTGAAGGGTCATCGTGATGTTGGCGGCTGCCGTGCCAGCACATACAATTCACTGCCATTGACAGCAGCTCATACTCTGGCTGAATTCATGAAAGAATTCATGAAGAAAAACGGATAACAAAATCTGCATTTAGCTGCCCTTCCAAGCTGTTCTCAGACTGGGAAGGGCAGCCTTTTAAAAAGGGATACTATTATCTATGTCGATATTATCATTGATGCTCCAGGGTGGCTTTCTGATGTACATATTACTATTGATATCAATAGCAGTATTAGGCATCGTGATTGAGAAATACCGTCAGATCGCATTGGTAAGAAAAGCAAATCGTTCGGTTTTGGAAACGCTACAGAATGCCAGCCAGTCCAAAGAGATGATCGCAGTTGCCAAAAAGTACCACAAGACAAGTCCAATCGCCAGGATGCTAGATAAGGTTGTGGCAAATCAAAACCAGGATAAGGACTTGCTGGTGCAAAGCCTGGAATCAGCGGCAAACTATGAATTGCATCTTTTGGAACGAGGTATGGCTTGGCTCAGCACTTTTGCTGCGATTGCTCCTTTGATCGGCTTTTTGGGTACAGTGATCGGAATGGTGCGGGTGTTCATGAATATCCAGCATCAGAGTAGTGCCGGTATTGATATAAACATCCTGGCGGGTGGAATATGGGTGGCGCTGCTTACTACGATCGGCGGTCTGGTGGTTGGAATAATAACAATCGTGTTCTACAACGATATCGTGCAGAAGCTGGAAAGCATCTTACACGATATGCAGGATGCTGCCACAACCTATATGATTAAGCATTATAAGAGCAATGAAGCTTAGATTGTCCAAACAAAAGATCAGCAGCACCATGCTGATATCCATGACCGATGTGATCTTTCTACTCCTGGTATTTTTGCTGATTGCCTCAAACTTCGCCAGCCAGACCGGTATGCCTATTCGTTTGCCGGGCTCCAGAACCTCTGAACGGCAAACTCTACAAAGCATCAGCATCAAATACTACAGCAACAACCAGGTTTTTTACAACGAAATGGAAACCAACCTTACTGAGCTTCAAGAACTGCTAAAACTTGATTTTGTAGATTCAGCTCAGGTTGTGCGCATCTCTGCAGAAAAGGACATCCCTCTACAACAGGTAATCCAGGTGATGGATCTTATTCGTGAAGCTGGATTTGAGCGCATCTTTGTGGCCACCGATGCCCAGAGGAATTGATGCGGATAAGTAAGCACAGTTATAGCTCATACGCAATTTCCTTTGTGCTTCATGGACTAATCTTTTTGCTGCTGGCTATTATATGGTATCATCCAGCAGATATACCCAAATGGCATGAATTTGAATGGGTTTCAGAGGATCTTCCCAAATCCACTACTCTTACGGATATTGAACAGCATGGAACTGAAGATATACAGAATCCCGCCTCTTCTGAATCAGGTTCTCCTTTATCGGCACATCAGAATACTGCGGTGAAACCGATATCCAGCCCCTTGATCGAGACTCCAGTGATTGGAGATGATCATGCCTCTCAAGCCACTGTAGATCGAATTGATCATGCCGATCTCACCGGGCACTTGCCGAAACCGAGTGACTCCGGACTTGGTAATGGTACGGATTTTGCCTATAATGCTTCTTTGGTTTCGGGTTCATCAGAAGCCTATATAATCCGTCAAAACCCACCTCAGATCACGCCTCTGATGGATGACGAAGTATTGATTGAGTTCAAACTCTCCGATTCCGGAAGGGTTTTGATGAATACAGTCTCCGTGTTGTCCTATAAACAATCTGCTCATTGGGAGGCCATCCGCAAAGAAATGCCTTCCTGGCGCTTTGGCTTCAAGGCAAAGTACAACATGAACCGGGTGTATCGCATTCGGGTTATCTTCAGGGTAAATTAGTCGCAATGAATATGTCTTCAACTGATTATATCCCACCGCAGATCATGGGTATCCTGAATCTGACTACAGATTCCTTTTCTGATGGAGGTAAATGGCTTAATTCAAACGATGCCTTGCAGCATGCCATGAAGATGCTGGAAGAAGGAGCTCAGATCATCGATATTGGCGCTGAATCAACCCGGCCAGGTTCCATGCCTATTTCTGCTGAGCTCGAATGGTCGCGCATTGAACCTGTGTTGAACTCTCTTTCACGCCAAAACATTCACTGCAAAGTATCGGTGGATACTCAAAAAAGCTACGTAGCCGAACGCTCCATTGCCGCCGGAGCTACCATGATTAACGATATATCTGCCCTGGAGTATGATCCGGAAATGCTCCAGGTATTAAAACAGCATCAAGATGTCGAGCTGGTAATCATGCATAAACAGGGTAATCCGGAGACTATGCAAGTTAATCCCCAGTATGATGATGTAGTAACTGATGTAAAGGATTATCTGATATCTCGCCTGGAATACCTTGAACAGCATGGAATAAACAGAGATCGCATATACCTGGATCCCGGCATCGGTTTTGGGAAAACTCTGGATCATAATCTCGAGATTTTAGCCAATCTTGATCTTTATCAGGGTTACAAGCTCCTTTTGGGGGCATCCCGTAAAAGCTTCATCGACAAGATCCAGCCGGCTGATCCTCAGTCTCGATTGGGCGGAAGCCTGGCTGCTGCAATGTATGCAATTCTGGCAAAAGCTGCCATTATCAGAGTACATGACGTGCGGGAACATCGCCAGTTTTTTGATGTGATGATGGCAATTGAAAAACGCCAAAGGAGGGGCTAATGGGATTTCTGATCCCTCGTTTTAAAGATTTGATCGACATCCTGATTATTGCATTTATAATCTACCAGACTTTGCTTATCATCCGCAAATCCGGTGGATATCAGGTGCTTTGGGGTTTGCTTTTCATCCTTGTACTCTATTTTCTGGCCAGTATTTTCGAATTGAAGGTACTTTCTTCTCTGTTAAGTGGCGTTCGCACCTATTGGATAATGGCGATTGTGATTCTGTTTCAACCAGAACTGCGTGCGATTCTTTCCCGCTTGAATCTTGCCAGAGAGTTACAAACTGCTTTCCACAAATCCGAAAATCACTCTTTGTATACGCCTTTGATTGATGCTGTTTCATCAATGAGTTTCAGAAAGACCGGTGCATTGATCGTGGTGGAACGCAAACGCAAACTCAATGAGTTTGTCCAGGCTGGAGAACTGATTGATTCCGGGATATCCATGCGTCTGATCCTGACCATATTCAACACCAAGAGCGTGCTGCATGATGGAGCGATAATCATTCGTGGCAACCGCATCATGGCAGCCAAAGTTGTGTTACCTCTATCCAAAAACCCGGAGTTTACCCGGAAGTATGGCACCCGCCATCTTGCAGGGATTGGAATCACCGAAATCTCTGATGCCATCAGCATTATAGTTTCTGAACAAAGCGGACAGATCTCGATAGCTCAAGCTGGGCAGATCACCAGCAATGTGGCCTTTGAAGAGCTCATGCAGATAATCAGTGATGCAAGCAAATAAGCGCCCTTTAATAATCGGGATCACTGGAAACATCGGCTCGGGCAAAAGCTTCTTTTGTAGCGAACTGGAAAGCCAGCATCAGATTGTTGTTTATGCCGATCGGATTGCGCAGAAATATCTCCTGAGTTTGAAGGATACCTGGATCCGGAGGTGGGGAACAAGAGTTTTAAACGGAACTGATCTTGATCGGGCAGAGATTGCAAGAATCGTTTTCAACAGTGCCGAAGAACGCCGCTATCTGAATGCTCAAATCCACCCTTTGGTGTTGAAAGAGTTTCAGGATATCGTTGATACAAGCTCTGCAAAAGCCCTGTTCTTTGAGATTCCCCTTCTCTTTGAGGCTGGTCTGCAACTCTGTTTTGATTTGCTTGTTCTGATCCAGACAGATACCGATACCATCATTCAGCGTGTACAAACTCGCGATCACAGTGATGCAGAGTCAATCCGCAAGCGTTTGGATGCGCAGATACCTGATGCAGAAAAGGCTCAGCTTGTGGACATTGTGATCGATAATTCTGGTTCCATTGAAGCATTACGGGATGCTGCTCTAAAACTTATCCAAAGCGTTGATAACATAGAATACCGCCAGGTAGATAGCTTCCAGAGCCAGTATTAGCATCGCTACTCTTCAACCCACTGGATTATCGACATCTATTCTCCATTTTGTCACATTAAACGGCAGGATGCTGTTTCCATATTAGTTATCGTCACAATGCCGTTACCTTGTGGTCACAAAAGTAACGGCAAGGTGACCACATCGTGAGGATAACTAATGGGCATGGTTCCAGAATTAGCTTGACAGTTTGAGCCTATTACAGATTCTACATTTACATATGAATTTCGTTAGGAACCAAAAACCGATGTATGATATTTTCATGAATTTACTCAGACAGGAAGTTGTGCCTGCTATGGGCTGTACAGAGCCTGCCGCAGTTGCTCTGGCTGCTGCTTATGCTGCTGATGTGCTTCCTGGTGAAGTTCAACGAGCTACTATTCTTGTAAGTCCCTCAATTTTGAAAAACGGTATGGGAGTAGGCATTCCTGGTACTGGCCTGATTGGATTAGAAATTGCTGCTGCCTTAGGCTTGGTAGTCTCCAATCCTCAAAAGCAACTCCAGGTTCTGGCTGATCTAAACGATATGCATATTGCCAAAGCCAAGGAAATGGTCCAAAGAGGTTTGATCAAGATCGCCCTGCAGGCA
>JALNYD010000153.1 GCA_023230025.1 Candidatus Cloacimonadota bacterium
GATCACGGCATAAGCCTGAAGCTGCACAGGAGCAATGATGTTTACGTTGTAGATGGCAGTGCCAGCATTGTTTCCGGCAAAGTCATAAGCTACAGCTTGGATCTGATGGACGGTATTGATCTCGAAACCATTGGTATCCCATACGAAGGTATAGGCTTCACGGTTTCTGACACCAGTGGCGACCTCACCGATCACCGCGCCATCGCTGATGAATTCCACTCTTTCGATACCGGAAGCGATCAGATGGATCTGACCACCAGCAATGTCATAAGCGGAAGCTACGATGGAAGCCTGAGTACCGAGTTCGATATCAACAGGCAGGGTGAGATCGGTTTCGCCATTGATGGATACCATAGCAACAATCGGAATACCGGAGTCAACCAGGATGTTCTGAGCCACATCGAGTTCAATGACGTTTGCTGCAGGAACAGCGCTGTCCTGAACGATGATGCGGAAGTTGTAGTATCCGTCCACAGGAACGTTTACGTTGGCGAAGGTAGCTACGTAGTCGATGCCGTTTGCAGTGGTAAGAGTAGCATTGTTTGCGGGCATCCAGGTAGGTTCGTTCGCAGTATTGTATTCCAGAGCCACGTTGTTTTCAAGGATTTCATCATCGCTGGCAACAGAGAAGTTGACCACGAAGTTTTCACCATTGAAGAAGCCGTTGGTTTCAGGAATGCTGGAGTTTACTGTTACGGCGATATCGTTGTCCACAGTGATCAGCACGGAATCTGCGATGACGGGGTACAATCTGGTGCGGGCCTGAGAGGCACGGACACCGATGTAGTACTCACCGCTGGCAAGATCAGTGAGAGCATCAAAGACATGGGTCACAGGGTTGTTCACCACGTTTTCGAAGGCCACTGAGGTCCAGGCTGCATCTTGTACGCCACGAATCATATATTCGACGCGCGGAATGGCAGGATCGTTCACAGTCACAGCTACGGGGATGTTGTCACCGTGCAGGCGGGGTTCGATGATGCCGATGGAGGTGGGAACAATACCGGCCACGGTATTGATCACGATATCGGTGGTATGATCTGTGATCACGAAGCTGCGGGCATGGCTGAAGCTATTTCCGGCAAGGTCGGTCACTTCAGCTTTCAGCAGATAGCTGGCACCGAAGGTCCAGTTCTGCGGAACATCCCACTGCAAGGTCCAGGGATCTGCATTCACGAGGTCGATGGCATTCCAGGCAGGAGCAGCAGGTGCCACAGGGGTTTCAGCCCAGAAGTATTCAACGCTCTGCAATGCAGCAGCCACAGGATTGGCATCCAGCACCACAGTGCTTTCGCGTTCCAGATCGGTAGTGAGTTCTACGCCATCAAGCGTTACTGCGAAGTTAGCAGCAGGGAGATCGGCAAGAGCCATCACATCTTCATTGGTATTGCCAAAGATGTCTGTGGTGACCACTTTGATGTCCCCGGTAACTGTTACAGCTTCATTGGCATAGGTCAGCGGAGCTGATACGAGCAACAGATCGTTGCTCATCTGGGCAGGAGTCCATCCACTTTGAGTATCAAAGAGGGTGTAATCGGCTGCGCCATCGAGTCTGTGGAAGAATTCCACCGTTGCCAGATCCTGCGGAGCAGAGCTGGTGTTGATCATAGCGGTGACGACAGCTTCATGAGCTACGCCGCCAGCATTTACGGTGGCATCCCAGGCTACGTTCACCGTGTTCACGGCAGGAGCGAGGGTATTGATGATTTCCACAAATACGGAATTTGCCATCACGTTGGCAAGCGGAGTTTCAGTACCCCACTGGTCACGAGCGAAGGCGATGATCTGTACGCTGTTGTTATAGAGGTAGTAGGGATATACAGTCCAGTCAAAGCTGTAATCTGCAGGAATCCAATTGGTGATGAAGTTGCCTTGAGCATCGCCAAAGTGCATCCATTCAGATACAGGGCTGTTTCCGTTATCCGCATCTACGTAACGGTACATGTAGGTTACACCCTGTGCCACGTTTACATCGCCGGTGAAGGGAGTGGTTTCGTTAAGCGCGAGGGTATAGGTTTCTCCACGTTCCACCTGATTGTTCAGAGCGCCGTTGACGGCGAAGTTCGGAACGATGGTGCCATTGTAGAGGTGTACGGTGATGATGGATTCGCTGGCGCCTGCGGAGGGATCCTGAGTATTCATATGGCGGCTTACGGTTTTTACCTGGTAATCACCGGTGGGCAGGCCATAAACATCCCAGGTCATGCGGTATTCGCGCTGGTTTTGATCCATGAATCCTTCATGTACGAAGGGCCACTGATTTCCGGTCAGATCTGTGCCGATCAGATTCCAGGTATTCGCCACAGCATCGAACCAATAGAATTCAACGCCATAGGCAGGGATATCGGACTGATGTGCAAGATATGCATAGAGATCCAGGGACTTGCGTACGTTGGGATCGGTTTCACTCTGGTTGGTACCCATCACTTCAGTTACCTGAGGAGTGGCAAGGTTCCAATCTACATAGTGGATGCGATCGGTGTATTCATCACCAGGAACGAGAGGATTCTCATTTACGTTGTAGACATAGTCGGTCACAACCATGATCTTGGTGGTGTTGGGAACGCCGTAGGTAAGAGTGAAGAAATCAGCCACGGCCAGCTGGGCACTGTGGCCAAGCAGGTCTGTAGCGGTTACATTCACGTCCACCACGATATCCAGTTCACCATCCAGGATGTACTGTCTGAAGTCAGCTTCAGGAGTCCAGCTGAAATCGATCCAGCCGTTTGCTTCATCCACAGTATAGGTGCTTACTACGTCTGTAGCGTTCTGGTAAGTGAAGGTAGCGGTGAAGGCGTCATTTGCGGCGAAAGCGATGAGATCAGTGTAGTTTACTCTGAAATCGATCGTAGCGTCGTATGGCGCGATTTCATCGAGGTGAGAGGTGGAGGCAATTGCCAGGTTGGCAGGAGCCTGATTGTCGATGTAGAGCATGTCATAGGTGCCGGCATAGCTGGCATCTTCGCTGAGTTTCCAGACGTTATCTGCAAAGTCGCGAACTATCACTTCCAGACGATATACATCGTCCGCAAGAGCAGCCAGGTCGGCAGCGGGAATGAAGAAGGTGTTGGCAGCTTCGGAAAGCTCGTCATAATTTCTGGTCATGTTCAGAGCAACCGCGCCATTGGAATCGATGAGCTGAATTCTTACTCTGGCTACATCTTCAAGGTCGTTGAAGTTGTAAGTGAGCTGAACTTCCAGATCTTCGGTCTGATCGATTACCAGTTTACCTTCATATTCGTCCACGAGTGCTACTACGTTGGCTGAGGTGGCTACAGCATCTTCATAGAGCTGAACCATACCGGAGCTCATCACTCGACCAGCAGCATCGAAAGCGGTGGCTTTCAGATACAGGATGGGAGCGCGGAGAGCGGGCATCGTGAAGTTTACACTTACATCATTGGTTCCGGCTACAGGAGCTGCCACATCGATAGCGGTCCAGGGGTCCAGACCAGTGGCAGAGTATTCGAAGCCGACGTTATTTACATTCAGGGTGGAAGCAAGGCCAGCAGTGGTTACACCGGTGAAGCCATTTCTATCCTGAATCATAGAGTAGATTTCCGATACCACGCCAGCATTACCGATCTGGCTGAAGACGATCTTGGGTCCAACCATCACGAAGAGATCGGTGGCATTCTCCAGTTCAGTGTCATCCAGGAAGGCATCATAGGCTTGAGTAAGGCTGTTGGTATCACCTTCGAGATTGCCGCGAACGTCGTTCATCACAACGGCAAAGCGATGCAGGCCGTTTTCGAGCTTGTTCACGGGGATCACGAATTCATACATGTTATCGGCATTAAGGTCACCGGCGTATTCGGCCACTTCCCATGTGAGGAAGCCAGGACGAAGCTGACGCATCATCAGAGGCAGGACTGCATCCGCTGAAATGGCGGCGGCGTCTACATACAGACGAAGTTCAGATACATCGGTTTGATCGTTAATAATGCTGATTTCATTTCCTGCGATCGCAGTGGTAGCAGGATAGGAGATATCCTGAGATACATGGGTGAAGAGAGTTTCAGGTCCCTTGTTATCCACCAGAACGTCAGCGGCAAGAGCGGCGTAACCAATGTTACCCACTTTGTCGGTCACTTGAGCTCTGATCTGTACAGGGCCTTCATAATCATCACCAAGGTAGCGGAATTGGTTACCACCCTGGATTCTCCAGTTATTGACGTTATACACTCCGGCTACGGCATCGTATACAGGAAGAGGACGCACCTGAGTCCAGGTAGCACCGTCCATGCTCCACTGCAGTTCGATGGCAGTGATCTCAGTGTTGGTGTCGTAGTTTACATTCTCAGCAGCAATCTGGAATGAGGCCTGATGGCCGGCAGCCCAGGATACAGGACTTTCAGCAGAGGTATTGGCCACAAGTACTGCGGGAGCAAGCTGATCTACTGTAAACCAACTGAAGGGACGCTTTTCGGCAGGCATGTCGATGCCAGTGAAGCCGCCTTCAGGATGGAACACTACAGAGTAGCGGAATGCGCGATCGGTACCGGCAGCCATGAGGGGAACGATGTCACCGTTGTTCACAGCAAGGCGAACCTTGGCTACGTTTCCATCGATGAGGATCAGGTGGCTGGCGATTTGACCGCCCACGAAGTTATGATTCTGCAGTTCATCTACGTTGACCACAGGATCAAATGTGGCTACAACGTTTCCGGTAGCACGGTCAACCACTTCACCCACAAAGCTTACTGCGGCAATCCCATTAAGAGGATTGGTCGGAGTAGCAGGGTTGGTGATGAGGGATTCGACGATCAGATATTCAGTGATAGGATTGGCACTGAAATCCATACCAGTGATTTCATCTTCGGTGTTGATACCGATGCGGTTCCAGATCTTGATCTCGGATTCAGCCATGCTGATGGCATTGATGATCTCGATCGTGGGTCCGGCCACGGTTACGTTGTTACCGGTGAAATCCCAGGCAGTGACGTCGGTAGTGTAATTACCAGGAGCGAAGGTATCGAAGTTCCAGACAACGTTTGCCGTCACGCTGGGATCGAGCACTGCTTCATCCATGGTATCCACGAGATCGCCGTCTGCGTTGTAGATATTTACAACCACTCGTACCACGTCGCGGTCAACGAAATCGACAGGAACGTTCAGAGTGTTGTTGGCATGGTTTTGATAATCGAATACCTGGCTGATCGGGAACAGACTCGGCTGGGCTACAGGAGCCACGTCGTCTGTCACCATGATCAGCTGTTCGTAGTTGTAGAGGTCACGGGTCTGAGTAATGGCGCTGGCGCGCAGAATGAATCCGCGGGAGGCAGTACCAGTGTAAGGCAATTCAGCCACGAACTTGTATTCGTCGGCATCCATATGCCAATAAGTATCATAGGGGAAGACCATATCGGTAGCAGGATCGAGGTGGGAAGTGAGATCCCAGGCAAGATCGGGCTCGGTAAGGGTTCCGGTGTTATCGACATCATAATAGAGTCTGAATTCCACACCTTCCAGACCGGCAAGGTCGGAGCTGGTGTTGGCTACGATACTGATCGGGTTTTGGGATACGTTTACGGTTGCGTTGTTAGCTACACCATTGATGTAGAATGTCATCTCAGCCGGAGCATACTGCCAGTCGAAATTGACATCGGCAAGATCAACGGTCGCGCCAAACTGGTCTGTAAGGTTCGTTACAGAAATCAGGTAACGGCCATTGGGCAGGGTGGTTCCGGTATAAGGAGCGGTGAAGCTGATATCCACGTAGCCGCTGCCATCTGGATTCGCCACAAGCGGTGAATAGACCATGGAGGCAAGAGCTGCCGCGGCTTGCGGATACTCGCTGGGATCGTATTGATAGGTAAGCGGATGAGCGTCAAATGCCACATCAACGTTGTGCATACCCACATTCACTGCAGGCAGGTCGTTGAAGTTTACTCTGATCTTATCCCACGCAGCAGCGTAGAAGAAGGGATCAGCAGCGGCATAATCAGCAATCATCGCGCCGTTCAGATGCAATTCCATGCCGGCAAGGGCAGGAACAGCATTATCAATATTGAACACTTTCTCTACGAAAGCGGTCTGACCATAGATGTTGTAATAGTCAATCCTGACGGTCGCTGTTTCGATGCCCAGATCCGCGATATCGGCAGCAGCAATCTGCCAGAGGGCAGTGTGCGTACCACTGATCACGGGAGCGGGAATGGTGGTAATCAGTCCAGCAGGATTGGTGCTGAGGGTGAACAATGTGCTCATATCCAGAGGCAGATCAGCAGCAAAGTCTTCACCCAGATCGCTGGCAGTAACTTCGATCATCATGTCGCGGTTCGGGCTGATGATATCAGCAATCCAGATACCGTCAATGCTTTCACCCCGTACCACAGGAGTGTCGGCAGTGAAGTCCATGATATCCACAGGAGTGCTGAAGGCGCGGCTGTGTTCGAAGATTTCCGCGTTGTAGGGGATTCTCTTTGTATTGGCAACCAGATCGACGGTTCCGGCCACCATATCGGACGCCACCACGGGTTCGAATACTGCAACCCAGGTGCCGGCTTCAGGGGCAACGGCAGGACGGATGGTGTAAGTAGCGGGAATAGTGATATTCACGCCAGCAGGGACATCGATCCATACTTCGTCGATATATTGTTCAAACTCGGCGTCGATGTAAACTTCGATTTTGGAGTTTACATTCTGTCCAGCTACAGGTTCCACCACTGCTTCTTTCCAGCTGCCGTCGTAGATCT
>JALNYD010000154.1 GCA_023230025.1 Candidatus Cloacimonadota bacterium
CGTCCTGTGTGAAAACCTGGAACCCGGGCTCTACCCAATGCACAAACAGGGAATCATGCTCTGCAGCGTAGGCGAATGCTATGAGCAATATCACTACAAACTGGTGGCTGGCATCATGCTGCAGGAATCAGATTGAGCTGGTGGTCTGCTACCCCGGTCTCCACCATCTGTAGAATCAGGAGTTGCCATCCTCCAGCTCGGTTAGTTCAGCCTGTAGCGATCTCCAGCTCACATTGCGATAATGATGATCCGTCCAGTTCTGTTCCCCGGCATAAATCAGATACGCCTTCCCGGAAGCGGTATCGAACTGGCAGAACTTATCCAGGTTACTGTATGCCGATCTATTGATGATTCCAGCGGATTTGATCTCCAGAGGGTACTGTCTGCCAGCTTTATCGATAATGATATCCACTTCCGTTCCCCGCGGTTCCCGATAATAGGTAAGAGGTGGAACCTGGCCACGGTTCAGATAAAACTTCATCACTTCCGATACAATCATGGTCTCAAAGAGGTTTCCCCGCAGAGGGTGAGAGATCAGATCTTTGGAATTGCGGATTTGTAACAATCGGCAAGCCAGACCGGTATCGTAGAAATACAGCTTGGGACTCTTGATCAGTCGCTTGGATACATTCCCATGCCAGGGATTGAGCAAAAATATGATGTAGCTGGCCTGCAGAACACTCAGCCAGTTTGATACAGTCTTTGCATCCACACCAGCATCGTTGGCCAGAGAGACCTTGTTTAGAATGCTCCCTGAACGTCCCGCGCAAAGTGAGATAAACCGGGTAAAGGCTTCCATGCTCTGAACGTTTACCAGCAGACGAACGTCCCTTTGTAAATATGTTCTCAGGTAGGAATCGTAGTAGATGCCGGGATTCATCGCCCGGCTGACCAATCGGGGATAAAAGCCCCGATAGATCGCTTCATCCAGATTTACCGGCTCTGGATAGGCTTCAGCTATGCTAAAAGGAAGCAGCTCAAAGATCGCCGCTCTACCGGCCAGAGATTGAGAGACATCTTTCATCATGGTAAACTGATTGGATCCGGTGAGAACAAACTGCATATCCATCTGCTGTTCGTCCGAGACCTGTTTGATATATGAAAGTATCTGAGGCGCATACTGAAACTCGTCAACGATGTATTTTCCCCGGGGATCCGATATCAGAGCAGCAGGATCCTCCTGGGCCATTCTGCGGGTAACCAGATTTTCCAAATCCAGATACTTATAATCCGGGAAAACCATTTTGGCAAGAGTGGTCTTACCAGATTGCCTTGGGCCTGTAGTAACAAGCACTGGAAACCCTTTGCCCATAGCGGTTAAGCTGGACTGCATGTCTCGTGTAATCATAAGTATCTCCTGCGTATATCTGGAATCTGATTCCTGATTTGCACGGTATTTATACGCGGAATCGTGTCAAGGATTGTTTTGAGTCACTGCCCATTCTCCCGTTTGGCGGTTCTATTATAAACCCTCACTTAAAACTTCAAATTGCACTCACTCCGTTCCGTCGACACGAGACGTGTCGAATCCTATGACTTTCATGTACACTGACGTTCCGTTCAATCTCATGCAAAATGTAACAATCTTCATACATACAACCGTGTCCCACACTCTTCGTAGCATCGGAATGCTACGTTATGGACGTCCTTGACGGGACTCATGTCACACAAGCTCTGCAGCCATGTGCAACAGTCTTTTGGTTCAAAAGAAAACCGCTGATCTATTAATCAAAATCCGCGGTCAAGATGTTTGCTTTTGTCTCTACTTGGTTCTAACCAGGCGGAAACCGACGTATTGATACTGGCGATTGGGATCACCTTTTTCACGATTCAGCAGATTCAGAGCTCTGCCTTCTCCGCTCATCACGCTGCCTCCGCGGATTGTTTTCTGGGTCCCGGTGGCTGGTCCGGTGGGATTCACAAAGGTGGGCAAAGCCCGCAGATAATTTGCATCATACCAATCCCAGACCCATTCGGACACGTTTCCACTCATGTCATAAAGACCCCAGTTATTGGCATTTTTACCGCCAGGAGTGCGGAGTTTCCCTGCGGAGTTTTCCCGATACCAGGCAACTTCTGTCGCATCATCAGATCCGCTGTAATGATAAAGTTCACCAGCTTTTGCAGCCAATTCCCACTCCGCTTCGGAGGGCAGGCGATAGCCGTTGGCACGCCAATCCACAGTAACCACGCGGGATGCTCCGATTCCCCTGATCTTATAGGCAGGTTCCAAGCCTTCAACTTCGCTGCGGCCATTGCAATAGATAGCGATATCAAACCAACTCACATTATCCACCGGCAAATTATCGCCCACAGTGGTCACTGCGGCTGGCTTCATTAAGCGATTCCATTCACCCTGAGTAACCTCATATTTGCTGATATAAAAGCCAGAAAGCGACACGCTATTGGCAAGATTATCGCCCAAACGTCCAAATGCCAGGACTCCCGGCTCAATATACTTGAAGTTGCTTCCGGGTTTGGGAGCCTGAACAACGGGAGACCGGGAAGTTGTAGAGCTTTGCGCCGGAGTATTTATGCGGCGAGGATCGGTGCTGATCTCGCTGGGTTTGTTTTTAAGTTCACCATAGGTAGTCTGTTGAGGGTCTGCAGATCTGGATAGATTCATGTCCCCGCTCACCTCCAGGCTATCTTCATCATCAGTGCCAAATTGGAAACCAGTGTAATGCAATTTATCACCCTTTGTTCCAAACAGCACAGTATATATATTGGTGGTAAAGAGCATCAAAATCAAGGCAATCACCACGATCACCAGAATCCAGAATCCCAATTCTATCCGTGCTTTGGGGACTGCTTCCTCAGTTATCGCATATGTATCATCGGCCACAGATTGTTCAAGCGTAGTACAGATTTCCGCCCCTTCCAGAGCTGGCAATTCTGCCAGAGCAGTCAGCAAGCCTTCCAGACTGGCATAGCGTTGAGTGATATTACGGTGCAGGCATTCTGCCAAAATCTTGTTCAAATCCATGCTCACGCCATTGATATAAGTGAATTTGCTGGCGCGAAGCCGGGCTTCACTATAGATGCTTTTATACAAGGTGGCTTTAGATAGCACCTGGGCCACAATCATTGCCAGGATAAACACATCTTCCCGTTCATCGCTTTCTTCATAGCCAATCGCACTGGAGAGGATCACCGGTTCTTCCTTGTCGTTGAGCATGATCCCGTTGAGAGTAAGAGTCATCAGCGTCAGGCCATGTTTGCGAATCTGAACTGCTGTTTTAATCAGCATGGGCAGCAAACGCCTCACCAATTCTTCACTAAGGCGTTCGGGATTATACTTCTTGATCTCGGCGAGTGATACTCCGTGCACATATTCAATTGCCATATAAGCCGGAGAATGGGTTTGATTTACTTCTACCACCTTGGCTGTATGAGTATCTTTGAGTTTATTCAGGCGCGAGAGCCGCATTTGCAGACCAAAGAGGGTGCTCATATTGCTAAAGCTGGATTTATAGAATATCTTCAGGATGTATTCGTTGCCATCTTTGGCGGCGATGTATTTGATGCCCTCAGTATCTTTATTCATCATGCGCAAGATCTTGTAGCCGCGGAAATCCTCGCCTGGATCCAGAAGAGTAAAATTGGTGTTTACGATTTCCTGGTATTTCTCAAGATTAGGAATAATGGGAGTATCTTGTTTATCGTTTACCAGCTCTTCGGCTTTAGGCTTTGCTTCAGTCAGAACCTGTTTTTCGCCGCAGGCAGGACAGAACTTTGCCTGTTCTGGAATGGCTTTGCCGCAATTGAAACAATACTTAGCTATGATATCCTCCTCTGCCTACAGCCAGTCCTTGCGGGCTTAGCTTTTCTGCACCTTAAGCAGCACCGATTTGCCATTGAGATCAAGTTCCTGCATTTGCTCCAAAGCCTTGAAGTCAATTGCATCACAGAGGGTTTCATTCATGATGTAATCCCGGTATTCCTCTACTGCCGTGCGAACTTCCTCATCGGCCGTGAGATTGACTTGGACGCGATCCATAATCTCAAAACCTTGCTCCTTACGGGAATACTGGATTTTATTGATCAATTCGCGGGCATATCCTTCACGAATCAAAGCTTCAGTGAGAGTGGTATCCAGCGCCACAAAGATATCTTTCATGCTGGCAAACACATAGCCCTCGCGGGGCAGGATTTGCACCAACAGATCTTCGGGAACCAGGCTGATATTCTCATCACCCATATGCAGAATATATCCACCCTCTTTGGCAAAAGCTCTGAGAGCATCTGCTCCATTTACCTTTGCTAAAGCTGCAGCGATGGCTTTCATCTTGTTGCCAAACTTGGGTCCCATCACCTTGAATTGGGGCTTCAATTCATACTGCACAAAATCGCTGTCTTCTTCCACGTACTGAATATCGTGGATGTTCACCTCTTCCTTGACCAGCTCCGGCATGGCTTGAATTGAAGCGCGAAGCCTGGCTGGAACATACATGGTTCCAAGCGGTTGACGAATCTTGATCTGGCACTCACCGCGGGCAGTTCTGCCCAGGGATACCACATCAATCACAGCCTGCATTCTTTCTTCCAAAGCAGCATCGATGTAGCTGGGATCACTTTGCGGGTAATCGGTCAGATGCACACTTTCAGCGCCAGTAAGCCCCTGATAAAGCTCTTCCGCCAGATATGGCACAAAAGGCGCAATCAATTTGCAGATCTCTGCCAAAACCGCATGCAAAGTGCGATAGGCCTCGATCTTGTCCTCATTCAAATCAAAAGACCAGAATCTGCGGCGCGAACGACGCACATACCAGTTTGAAAGCTCATCGATCACAAAATCCTGAATCGCGCGAACACTGCGAGTAAACTCATAGACATCAGTATAATCCCGCACCTGCCCGATCAGGGTGTTTAAACGTGAGATGATCCAGCGATCGATCTCAGCCGTTCTTTGCCAATTCTGAGCATACTTATTGGCATCAAAGCCATCGATATTGGCATAGGTAACATAAAATGAATAGACATTTTTGAGGGTGCCGATAAACTTGCTGAGGATCTCACGTACACCATCTACATCAAAACGCGTGGGAACCCAGGGTGGGCTTACTTCCAGAAGATACCAACGGATGGCATCAGCACCATAATCCTGCATGAGCTGAATGGGGTCAACACTGTTGCCCTTGCTCTTGCTCATCTTCTGGCCGTTTTTGTCCAAAATCAGATCATTGACCAGGCAGCTCTTGTAAGATGATTCTCCCTTTAGCAGGGTAGCAATCGTGAGCATGCTGTAAAACCAGCCACGGGTTTGATCGATACCTTCGGAGATGAAATCTGCAGGGAACAGCTCGCTATCAAAGCGCTCGACATTCTCGAAAGGATAGTGCCATTGGGCAAAGGGCATAGCTCCGCTATCAAACCAGCAGTCAATCACTTCCGGAGTGCGGTGCATGGCTTTGCCACACTTTTCACAAGTGAGCAACACTTCATCGATGTAGGGACGATGCAATTCAATATCTTCCGAAACGGCTTCCCCGGAGGCCTTCCTGCCTCGTTTTGCCAGTTCTTTGCGTGAACCCACGGAGCTCTTGTGACCACATTCATCGCAAACCCAGATGTTCAGGGGAGTGCCCCAGAACCGGTCGCGGGATAGAGCCCAATCCACGTTGTTCTCCAGCCATTCGCCAAAGCGCTTCTCGCCTACAAAGGAGGGATACCACTTGATCTTGGCGTTGTTGGCAAGCAATTGATCGCGGAACTGTGTGGTGCGGATATACCAGCTTTCACGGGCATAATAGATCAGGGGACTGCTGCAGCGCCAACAATGCGGATAATTGTGCTTGATCTGCTCGCGGCGATACAAAGCGCCGCTTTCCTT
This sequence comes from Candidatus Cloacimonadota bacterium, assembly GCA_023230025.1. Lineage (GTDB taxonomy): Bacteria > Cloacimonadota > Cloacimonadia > Cloacimonadales > Cloacimonadaceae > UBA5456. Next base: position 5,834 of record JALNYD010000154.1, read on the forward strand.
GAGATTTCGGATGATATCTTTATCTGCTGTTTTGACAAATACACCAGCCCAGGGAGTAACAACGGCATTGAACTTGCCTTCGGCATCCACTGGATTCACAAAGGGCAGATCATATTTTACGCCCAAAGAGTAGTCATCCGCTCCAAAGGCAGGAGCAGTGTGTACAATACCCGTTCCATCACTCATTGTGACGTAATCCGCCAAACCGATGAACCAGGCTGCTTTGTCCACTTCAACAAAGCTGAACAAAGGCTCATACCTCTTGTGTTCCAAGCTTTTACCGGCAAACTCATCGATGATCTGATATTCTCCCTCCAAAACCGAGAGGCGGGCTTTGGCCAGGATCAGATAAACATCCTGGTGCAAGACCTTTACATAGGTCTCATCCGGATGCACTGCCAGCGCTACGTTCGAGATCAGAGTCCAGGGCGTGGTAGTCCAGGCCAGATAGTAGGTGTTATCCTCGTCTATGGCCTTGAACTTCACATACACGGATGGATCTTCCACATCGCGGTAGCCCTGAGCTACTTCATGCGAAGAAAGCGGAGTTCCGCAGGAAGGGCAATATGGCACAATCTTGTGTGCTTTATAGATCAGATCACGCTTAAAGAAATCGTTCAGAATCCACCAGACGGATTCAATATAGTTATTATCAAGAGTGATATAGGGATTGTCGAGATCGATCCAATAGGCCATGAGCTGAGTCATTTCGCGCCAGAGTTTCTCATAGGAAAACACGGAATCACGACAGCGGGCACAAAACTCCTCCACGCCGTATTCTTCGATGCCGCGTTTATCTTCCAGGCCAAGGAGCTTTTCCACTTCAATCTCCACAGGCA
>JALNYD010000155.1 GCA_023230025.1 Candidatus Cloacimonadota bacterium
AAAGAGGCTCAATGCCTCTTTGTATAAGGATTTCTGAAGCATAGACTTGGGATCTGATTCCCGGCAGATTGGCCAACACACTGATCCATAAACGGAATGCCGTTGCTGATGCTTCAAAATGGTAATGATGCTTGCTTTGCCGATGCGTTTGCTCTGAAAAGCGGAAGGTAATCTCCTCCTCACTTTTAGACACCTGAAAGCCAAAGACCTTGAGGGCTGCTTCCAGCTCCAGAACATCATTGCAGGGATTGTAGTTACGAATACAGATATCCCCTCTGGCGTGGGCGAGCAACACCATCAGTCTTTGCAGGATGGACTTTGAACCGGGGATATCTGAGATCATGCCGCAAGATTCAGGCTTGACAGATTCCTGTCAAGATCAAAGCTGGCGAACAAATCTAAGTATAAGGATCAGAGATGATTGAGCGTCCCTCTTGGCAAGAATACTTCATGCAGATGGCCATCCTTGCATCCAAACGCAGTACCTGTTTACGCAGAGCAGTGGGAGCAGTGTTGGTGCGAGATAATCAGGTAATTTCCACCGGATACAACGGCAGCCCCAAACACACTGCGCATTGCGAGAAAACCGGGTGTCTGCGCCAGCAACTCCAGGTTCCTTCTGGTGAAAAGCATGAACTATGCAGGGGTGTGCATGCCGAACAAAATGCCATTATCCAGGCTGCAATCAACGGCAGCAGTACGCGGGGAACGACACTATATTGCACTCATCAGCCTTGCAGTATTTGCGCCCGGCTGATCATCAATGCCGAGATCAGGACAATTTACATTGCCAATCGTTACCCGGATGCATTGGGTGAACAGTTACTCAGCGAAGCCGGTGTATCGATGATCCTCTATGACTTGGAGAGTAAACAAGAAACCAGGATTTGTAAGTAATATGCTCAAACGTTTTAGTGCAATGGATCTGATCCTGATTGCGGCTTTCGCGGCAGTGGGGATTGCAATCAAGCCCATAGTGGGTCCCTTTTTCAAGATGATTTCCACTCCGTTGGGGATTCCCGGTGGATCATTTGGTGGTGGTTTTTATCTGATGTGGATGGTGCTGGCTATGGTGATAGTGGATAAAGCATACACGGGCACCCTGTTTGGCATCATCCAGGCCATTGGTGTGTTGGTGATGGGAATGAGCGGCAATCAAGGAGCAGTATCTTTGATAAGCTATACCCTGCCAGGGATTTTGGCAGATCTGCTTTATCTTGGCTTGAGGCATCGCAAGAATCTTTATGTGCAAATGACTCTCTGCGCTTTTGCCAACGCCTTGGGAGCACTTTTGACAGGCATCATAATCTTCAAACACCCTCCCATCTTTTTGGCGGGTATAACCGGCATGGCTCTGGTATCCGGAATTGTGGGTGGTATATTGAGTTTTGGTATTTATAAAAGTATAAAAGAACTAAGGATAATCTGATGAAGTACACACTTGGACTGATAGTTTTGTTGATGGCAGTGCAGCTTGCCTCCATCGTTGTGATTGATACCAATGGGATCAACCACGAATATGCCTACGAGACCTTTTTCAAGTTGCAGCCAGGCGAATTCAGCACTTCTCGTGAAAAGGACGGTGTGCTGAATACTCAGAATTGGACGGGTATCCGTTTCGATAAGTGGATGGCAGAGCAGAAACTGGGTGATTTTGCCCGGATCAAGTTCCTCTCCAAAGACCGCTATGAAGTAAGCTTCAGCAAAGTGGAGTGGGATACACTGAGCTGCTGGCTGGCCTATGCAGAAGGTGGTAAAACCTTTCCCAAACAGCAATTTCGCATTATCTTTCCTTTCCTCCGGGAAATGCACTGGGTAAGAGATCTTGACCGCGTTGTGCTGGAAAACGAAAAGGATATCGCCATTCCCCGAAAAGTGTTTAGTTTTGCAAACTTCTTCCAGCACCAGGAACTGATCAATGATCCCAAACCCTTCAAACGTATGCAGGGCTATAGCCTGGATCTCTTCCTGGGAGAGCTTAGTGAAAAACCCGTGAAGGATATCATCCTTTACAGTGCCGATGATCTGATCCAAAACCTGATCTATCCCTCCCAGCTTTCCGGAGCCGTCATGGAACTCACAGAGGATGGCAAGTATAACCTGAAAAGTCCTCAAATCCCAGGCGGAATGTGGATGAAGGATATTGTATATCTGCAGTGCGATAACAGTGCCATCATCAACCTCAAATACATCTCAAAGTTGATCCCAATCGCCAAAACTCTGGCCTGGGACCTTAGCCCCGAAGTGCGTGTAGTCATTGATCAGGGCACATATGTTGAGGAGCTCAGTTTTGCCGATGCTTTAAGCGAGCCCATGCTGCTGGAAAGTGCCGAATACTTCGAAATCATCCCCTAGACTGCAGGTCAATAGACTCCGTCTGCATTATCCGGATTCGGAACAGCCGATCTTCAGCGAGCTAAGCTTTGTGCTGGAGGCTGGCGAATGCCTGGCCATCCGGGGAGCTAATGCCTGCGGGAAAAGCAGTTTGCTAAATGCTCTGTGCGGGATTATTCCGCATTATGTAAAGGCGGCAATCAGCGGAGATATAATCCTTGATGGCAGTTCGATCATGGATCTGCCACTATGTGAGATGTACAGGAACATGGCTGTAGTGCTGGCAGAGCCGAAAAACCAGCTGCTGTTACCCACAGTTGAAGCAGAGCTGGCATTTGCTCTGGAGAACATGGCAGTTCCAGCTCAAATTATCCGGCAAAGGATAACTGATGCCGCGAATTATTTTGGTCTAAGCCAGTTTATGCATAAATCCCCCGCTCAGCTTAGCGGAGGTGAGCAGCGGCTCTTGCTCTTTGCCATTTGTGAAGCGATGCCAAGTCCCCTGGTGCTGCTGGATGAGCCTGAACGGGGGCTATCCGGGTATTCCCTTTGCCTGCTAGGTTCCTGGCTGGAAGCTCTGAAGCAAAAGGGACGCTCAATAATCATGGCCACGCATAGTGCGGAGCTGATCGCTCAAAGCAACCAAGTGATCAGTATTGGAGCCTAATGTTCAGGATCCGGAATCTGTACTTTGCCTATCCCAATCAGCCAGCCTTGTTCAAGGATCTTCAGGCCGAGTTTTATCTCAAGCAAAACACCTTGATACAAGGTGAAAACGGGTGCGGTAAAAGCAGTCTGCTAAAACTTCTGGTAGGGGATTTGAAAGCTCAGTCCGGAAGCATCAGTTTAACCCCCGACAAAGCCTGGTTCTATGTGCCTCAGGACGCTCAAAGCCGCATTCTGGGCTTGACCATCGAACAGGATCTGCGGCTTTGGCAGATCGCCGGACTCCAGCTTTCACTTGATCAATTGGCCAATCTGCCACTATTGAGAGGTTTTGATCCGGAGCTTTTCCAGCTCCCCTTGCGTGAGCTTTCAACCGGAACCAAGCAAGCCTATGTGCTATCGTTGGCTTTGCTGCATAGTAATAGCTATCTCATTCTCGATGAAGCATTACCAGGTTTGGATGAGCAACGCCGGACAATCTTTAGCTCAGAACTATCCCGGCACAAGGGAATCCTGGCGGTAAGCCATGACGCATTTTCAGAACCGGATATCTTTGACCACACGCTGATCCTGCAAAACGGGGGTCTGTTTTGAAGCGGTTCTTGCATCCACTCTCCTACATTTGTTTGTGCATCCTGTACAGCAGTCTTGCCCTCGTCATCGCCGATCCAACCAAGCAACTGATGTTGTTGATCATCGCCTGGGCTTTGGATTGGCGGGGTGGAGCAACAGTGATGCTGGACAGGATCAGAGGATTAGGGAGGTATCTGTGGCTTTTCCTGAGCGTTATGCTGATCCAACTGCTCTTTGTGCGGGAGGGCGACCTGATAATGAAATTTGCTTTCATCGAGATCCATGAACAGGGATTGCAGCAGGCCCTGATCATCGGGATGCGGCTGGCGATAATCTATATGGTTGCCAATAGCCTCAGTAAGCTGGATTTCACTTTGTACAAAGCGGCTTTCTCCAGGATCGGCTTACCGGAGGAACTGAGCTTTATGATCTCGTATATGGCACATCTGGTTCCACAATTGAACTCGAACTTCAAAGGACAAATCAAGGAATTGAAGCTGAGGGGAATCCAGATCCGAAAACTACCTTTGCGGGAGAAACTGGAGATCTATAAGATCATCTCGATTGCCACGGTAGCGCAGATAGTCCTGAGTAGCAAAACTCAGGCCATCGCTCTGGAACTAAGGGGATTCAGAAGCATAGGGCGGCGCAGCAATCTGCACGTGATTCTTTTCAGCTATCGGGATCTGTTTGTGCCCCTGTGGGCAGTTCTACTGATAATTATCCTGTTATAACCAGGCTCAGGTCTTATCCCGGCATATCCGCTGCAATAGCTGACCGGTGATGTCTTCAGCACTCAGCTTATCGGTATCAATAGCTTCCGGATAATTACTCCGGATAGAGCGTAGTCGATCCAGACACAATTGGGGATCTCGCTGTAATCCTGATCCTGCAATCCGCTTCAATAGCTCTTCCTCACTGCAATACAGGGTGAAGTGCAACAGCTTGTAGTTAGTCCGGGAAAGGCGGGACAGCAGATTTTCCACAATTTGGGGTTCATGCATTACCCAGCTAAAGATAATGTAGCTAAATGACTCCTCGAGAAAGGATGAGAGCATGAATGCAGCATTACGCAGCACCATTTCCTTGCTTCTAGGGCTCACCACGAAGGGATTCATGCGCCAAAGATCATCTCCGTCCAGCCAGACGCAATTACCAAGGCTTTTGAAAAGTCTGGCAGCAACGCTTGACTTCCCCGTTCCCGGTGCTCCCCCGATCAAGATCAATAGCGGTTGTAGTATTGTTCTATCCGTCGTATTACTCCTGTGCAGCCAAAAGAATTGCCCCAATTACTCCAGCCAGATTCCCGGTTTTGGCTTTCTGGATTGCTGTGTGGTGGTTCACCTTTGCTGTATTGGCTGCAATAGTCATGGCAATCTGATCAATATCATACAATCCAGCTTCCATTGCCCCACCGCCGATTACGATCACATCCGGATCCAGGAGCATTGCCAGATTTGCCAGACCCATACTCAAAAAGTCTCTTCCTCTTTTGATTATCGTTTGCAGGCCCGGAGTACGGCGAGCATCCTGGAGCAATTCATCTAATCCACAACTGGCATACTTGGGATCAATCTGCCTGGCTGCTTTGCGAATAGCACTCACCGAGCTGTATGCCTCCAGACAGCCTGAAAGACCACAACTGCATTTCAAACCATCTCTTTGTACACACATATGCCCGGCTTCCAAGGCAAAACCCTGACTGCCATGATAGATGCGGCCATTCAGGACAAGTCCGCTGCCTATTCCCGTTCCCACGGTGATGCCCAGAACCACTCCCAGTGTTGACTGTGCTTCTGCCAATGTCATCAGATTGGCATCATTGTCGCAAACTGCAATCTTCCTGAACTCATCAGGGACTATATCCAGCGGACTTTTTCTGATCCACCAACGCAGATTGGGGTTCACTCCCAGGAGCATCCCGCTTTTCCGGTCAATGGTACCGGGTGTGGCAATGCCAATGCCAGCTATATCCGGATTCTGATCCATCAGTTCATGGATAAGTTTTCTGGTAACATGCAGGAATTCCTTTAATCCAGTTTGGGGGGTGGGAATAGATGATGCCAAACGTAATTCCTCTCCCGGATTGCCTATGCCATACTTGATCGCAGTGCCTCCAATATCAATGCCGAGATAGTAAGTCATCATTTCTCCAATGCTATCTTTATAGCTTTGTGTTGTCTAAGTTCTACCCCGAAGCAGTCAAGCTCTTTTGTTTTTCAACAGGGGGCAGATCTTCTATTTACAACTGATATCAGCTCCTTCAATCAGTAAACAGGGGCAGCCCCAGCTGCCATTATGACAGTCTCCCTGGTAACATCATGCTGGTTTGAAAAGCCGATTCACAGTGCTTCCGGAAATCCTGGTTTTGATGATGGGTACTATATCATTCATTACATATAACTCACTCTACCGGCACCCAGATCTCAACCAGGGAATCTTCAGAGCCTTCCTTGAATCTATGGTCGTAACGTTCCAGAGATTCTGCATAAAGTAGTTTGTGTTTTCCGCTTTGGCCGTATTTTCCATAGATATACTCATAGAGCCCACCGATCTTTTCGACTGGTCCGTGATGTTCAAAGACAATGTAATTGCGTGCTGGGATCTTGCGGGAAACCAGCCCTTCCGGGAGTTTTTCCACACTCTTCACCTGAGTGGCAACCATGTAGCCCCAGGCATCTTTGCCTTCAGCATTCCTGGTAGCAAAGGATATCCCGTAGTAGGCGTCACCAGTTGCTTTGGGAACCTTTTCATCAATCTCAAAGAACTCCTCCCAAAGCTTCATGTAAGCTTCCTGCTCCATGCTGTCAATGATTTGAACTCCCACCATAATCATATCTGGTAGCTTTTCTTCCCGGGGAACAATCTCGGTTTCTTCGGCCATACATAAGCTGAATCCAGTCATGACCATAAGCAAAAGAAAGATGATGTGTTTCATGATGAGCTCCTTTGCGTTTTTTACAAGAATTATGGTTTCCTGACTGGAGTCAAGAAAAATAACAGAACATTTTGGCACGTGCTTAATGCTTATTGATGGCAGACAGAAATCAAGCTGGGCAAGAAAGGGGGGATG
>JALNYD010000011.1 GCA_023230025.1 Candidatus Cloacimonadota bacterium
ACAGCATAGCAGTGGAGATTGCAGAGAATAGAGCTTGATCTTCGCCGATCCGTTTGATGAATGAATCAGAGAAGATGCTGTTCTTTAGATTATCAGTTTTTAGATCATCATTTATATCGCTGGGTTGAAGATCATTTGATATCTGCTGATAATAGTCAAGCAGGTAGTTGTAGTGTATGCGCTCTTCTTCTTTGCGGGACAGGAAGAAGTCTTTCACTTCCGCATCCGAGCTATGCTCTGCTGCATTCTGGTATAGGCTGACGCTATCCATTTCGCCTTGCATTGCTTTTTTAATGGAAGCCAGGAGATGTTCTTTCATTGCCATATCTGTATCCTCTCTAGTATTATTATTGTTGTGTTCTATGGATAGCATAACCAGAAATGAGCAAGGAACAAGTGAAGGCTTGCAGGTACTTACCACAGATAGCATGTTGGTTATGAACTTGAACACATTGTGGTTGACAGTTATTCAGCTCTCAAAATAGGTGTATCATAGATTTTTGAGATTATTCAAAGGAGTACAGCCCATGAAAAATATCCTCGTTATTGGTGCAGCCGGTCAGATCGGTTCCGAACTAGTGCCCTATCTAAGAAAGATTTATGGAGCAAACAACGTTGTTGCTACCTACAATCACACTCCTCTGCCTATTGAACTGATGGAAGGTGGACCCTCCACCAAAATCGATGCCACCGAAGGCAAATCGATGCAAGAGATTGTCACCAAATATCAGATTGATACTATATTCAACCTGGTAGCAGTGCTTTCCGCAAAAGGCGAAGCTAATCCGGCATTCTCCTGGAAGATCAATATGGAGACTATCTTCAACTGTCTGGAAGTAATGAAGGACGTCAAAGGAGCTGTATTTACTCCATCTTCAATTGGAGCTTTTGGTCCTACTACGCCTCAGGATCAAACGCCACAGGATACCATCATGCGGCCAACAACCATCTATGGCATATCCAAGGTAGCCGGAGAGCTTCTGAGTGATTACTACTTCCTGAAGTATGGCGTAGATGCACGTGGTTTGCGCTATCCTGGCATTATCTCCAATGTAACGCTTCCCGGTGGCGGAACAACAGATTATGCAGTTGAGATCTATTACGAGGCTATCAAGCAAAAGGCTTACACCTCCAATCTTTCGTCAGGCACATTCCTGGATATGATGTATATGCCGGATGCCCTGCGCAGTGCTGTAGAGCTGATGGAAGCAGATCCTGCCAAACTCATTCATCGCAATTGCTTCAACGTTACCGCTATGAGCTTTGATCCTGAGATCATCGCCGCTGCAATCCGCAAATACATTCCGGAGTTCAAGCTGGAATACAAGGTTGATCCTGTGAAGCAGGCGATTGCCAATAGCTGGCCAAACAGCATGGATGACAGTGCTGCCCGCCAGGAATGGGGTTGGAAGCCTGAGTATGATCTTGACAGCATGACCCGCGATATGCTTGATAAAGTGGGCGCAAAGCTCAAAAAGTAAGGTTATAGATGATGAAGATTGGCGTTGTTGGTGTTGGGCATTTGGGGCAGCATCATGCTCGCAAGTTTCAAAGCATGCAGAATGCTTGTCTGGTAGGGATTTATGATAAGGATACCAAGAGGGCGAAAGAGATTGCCGAAAAGCTTGATACCCGTAGTTTCCCTTCTTATGAAGCACTGCTTAACGCCTGCGACGCCATCGATATTGCTGCTACAACGTCTGCTCATTACGAGCTGGCGAAGCCTGCGCTGCAAGCAGGAAAGCACATGTTTCTGGAAAAGCCGATCACCAGTGAGCTATGGCAGGCGCAGGAACTTCTGACCCTTGCGGAAGCTCAAAACTTGAAGATTCAGGTGGGGCATATTGAGCGCTTCAACCCTGTGATCCTTCAAGTAGAGAATGAGATCAAGGATCCACTGTTTATCGAATCCACCCGTATTTCCACCTTCCACAAGAGAGGCACGGATGTGCCAGTGGTGCTGGATGTGATGATTCATGATATAGATTTGATCCTAAGTTTCATCAATAGCCCCATCAAAACCATTCATGCCAGCGGCATTGGACTCTTTACCAAGAGCATCGATATTGCCAATGCCCGGCTTGAGTTTGAGAATGGAGCAATAGCCAATGTGACTTCTTCCCGGGTTTCTCTGAAACTGGAGCGCAAGATCAGGTTTTTCCAAAAAGACAGCTATATCAGTCTGGATTTCCAGGCCAAACAAGCCCGAGTGATCAAGAAGAGCCCCAAGCTGATGAAATACCTGCCCAAGATCATGATGGGAGCTACAGATATTGATCCCGAGAAGCTTGTCGATCAACAGATCCTTGAGTGTACTGACGGCCCCAAAGACGCTCTAACTCTGGAGCTGGAATCCTGGGTGAATGCCATCGTAACGGATAGCAAACCTATCGTTGATGGTTATGCGGGCACCAAAGCCCTGGAAGTAGCCATGCAGATCCTGAAGATCATTGATGAGCAGCTAAAGAACAAAAAGATTAAGGTTTAGATTGATGCAAGATATTATTGTAAAAGACATTGCAGCCCATCTGGGCGAAGAGGTGCGACTCCAAGGCTGGGTGCGCAACATCCGCAGCAGTGGTAAACTGCTTTTCATCATTTTTCGGGATGGCAGTGGGGAAGTGCAGGCTGTTGCATTTAAGCCAGATTTGGGCGAGGAGGCCTTCGAGGAGGCCAAACGTCTGAGCCTTGAATCCAGCGTTATCATCTGCGGAGTTCCCAAAGAGCACCAGAAGCTTGCCGGGCAATATGAACTATCTGTGACCCAGGTGCAAGCTGTGCAGATTGCCGAGGAATATCCGATCGGAAAGAAGGAACATGGCCCGGATTTCCTGCTCTCAAACCGACATCTCTGGATTCGCTCTCCGAAGCAATGGGCGATCCTGAGAATCCGTCACACCGTCTATTTTGCGATTTGCGAATATCTGAACGACAACAATTTCTTCCGTTTTGATTCCCCGATATTGACTCCCAATGCCTGCGAGGGAACCACCACACTCTTTGAACTGGAATACTTTGATGAAGGTCAGGCTTATCTTTCCCAATCCGGCCAATTGTACCTTGAAACGGGCATTATGAGCCTTGGCAGAGTATATGATTTTGGCCCGGTATTTCGTGCCGAACGCTCCAAAACCCGTAAGCACCTCACCGAGTTCTGGATGATGGATGCCGAAGCAGCATACGTTGAACACGCAGAGAACATGGCAATTCAGGAAGGATTAATCCGTCACGTTATCCGCAGTGTGCTGGCCAGGTGCGATAAAGAGCTGGACATTCTTGAACGCGACAAAGATGCCCTCAAAGCTGCAGACACTCCCTTCAAAAGAATGACACACTATGAAGCCATCGAGTATTTACGCAGCAAGGGCAGTGAGATTGATCACGGCAGTGATCTTGGCGCAGCTGACGAAGTGATGCTGACCGAGGGATCACCTGTACCAGTCTTCATTGAGAAATGGCCCAAAGCGATCAAAGCCTTTTATATGAAACGTGATCCCGAGAATGACGATCTGGTTTTGGGCAGCGATCTGATTGCTCCGGAAGGATTTGGTGAGATTATCGGTGGCAGCCAGCGTGAAGATGATCATGACCTTCTGTTAGGACGGATGCAAGCCGAGAACATGCCGATTGAAGACTATCAATGGTATCTGGATTTGCGCAAGTATGGCTCTGTTCCCCATAGTGGTTTTGGGATCGGGCTGGAACGTCTGGTAACCTGGATGAGCGGGATCCACCACATCCGGGAAACCATTCCCTTCCCAAGGATGATCTATCGCATCTATCCCTGAGCAATTTGGCGAATCTCCAATTGTGTTTACCGGCTCCTGCAGCTTGATAGCGGAGCCGGCCTTGTTTTCCAGCTTCTCTTTTGAAATATAAAATAATAAGATAAAGGACACTCAAGATGATCAATGAATTGCTAAATGAATCCACACGCACGATGAAATCATCGATGATCAGGGAATTGGTGGCATCAACCAGGAATATTCCAGGATTGATCTCATTTGCCGGAGGCTTTCCTTCACCCAAAACCTTTCCCAGGGATACTCTAAGCAAGCTCTATGCAGAGGTTGTGGCAAGCGAAGGCATGTCCGTGCTCCAATATGGAGCCAGTGAAGGCGATCAGGAACTGAAAAAAGAGCTTTTAAAATGGGAAGGTTATGATCTCAATCTCGATCAGCTCCTTGTTACTGCTGGCTCGACCAATGCGATTTACTATATGACCCGCTGCCTGGTTAGTCCCGGCGATGTTGTGATCTGTGAAGCACCCAGCTTTTTGGGCTCTCTGGTGGCTTTTGAAGCTGTGGGTGCCGAATTAGCAGCGATCCCCCTGGATCTGGAAGGTCTGGATCTGAACAAGTTGCAACAGAAGGTTGATCAACTGCAGAAAGCGGGAAAGAAAGTCAAAATGATCTATACCATTCCAGATTTCCATAATCCAGCCGGAATCACCATGTCGTACGCCCGGCGCAAGGCCTTGATCGAATATGCCATGGCCATGGATATTCCCATCCTGGAAGATAATCCTTATTCCCGCTTACGCTTCAGCGGATCACCTGTGCCAACCTTGTTCCGCATTGCGCATGACGAATATCACAACACCCAGATTGTTACAGAGATTGTCTCTTTTTCCAAAATCCTGGGGCCTGGGATGCGCCTTGCTTTTGCCAAAGGCAGCCCAGTCTTGATCGAAAGGATGTGCTCCTGGCAACAGAAAGTAAACATCACTCCCGATTGCGTATCTCAACGCGTAGCAGCTCGATTCCTCTCTGAAGGCTTTATGCCGCAACACCTGGAAACAGTGTGCGCTTTCTATCGTCCTTATCTGGATCGGATGTTAAGCGCAATGTCCGAGTATCTGCCGCCCTACATCCAATATACCAAACCTGATGGGGGAATCTTTACCTGGCTTTGGTTACCAGAGGATATGAATGCTGATATATTGTTTGAGCAAGCCAAGGCTCACAAAGTCACTTTCATCCCCGGCAGCAAGTTCTATCCCACTGGACAGGAGAAGTTTAACTGTCTGCGCCTCAACTTCACTTTTTCCACATTTGAGCAAATTGATACTGGGATTGCCAGCTTGGGCAAGCTGATGAATGAGTTTTACACTTGACGGGATTTAGCCTCCCCATTATCTTGTAAACAGGAATACTTACAAGGAGTATGCTATGAAGAAGCTATTGTTGATTCTCTCGCTAAGCCTCTTGCTATTACCGCTTATGGCTCAGATAAATATGCCCAGGCCGAACTTCAGTCCCTATTCACTCAAAAGCAGTCTGCCCAATCTCTCAATGTCCCATTCCATGGGTTTTGAAGCGAGCAGCAGCAGCACTGGGACTGGTTATTATCTCTCACGCTATACAAACCACCTGTCATATAAATTGAGTCCAAAGTTGGATCTGGATCTTGACCTCAACTTTGTGAACTTTGGCTCTATGAATACCAAAAGCAGTTTTAGTATCAATGATGATAACGACACGAAGCTTCTGCCTGAATTCTCACTTCGATATCAGCCCAAAGAAAACATGAGTTTTGAGATCCGCATGGGTCAGGGCATGATGAACAGATCATTGTTTGATCGCTGGTAAAAGGAGATCTGATTATCTTGGGTGCTATCATTATAATCCTGCTTGCTGTCCTTGGCGCTGCCCTGGGCAGCTTTTTTAATGTGCTGATCTATCGTTTACCCCGCAAAGAATCCATTGTTTTTCCTGCTTCTCACTGTGGTGAGTGCAAGCAGGCTATTCCATTTTATTACAATATTCCCATCATCAGCTATTTAATGCTGGGCGGGAAGTGTAAGCATTGTGGAGCCCGCATTCACTGGCATCATCTACTGGTTGAGATCATTACTCCATTGATCTTGATTGGTGTGCATTTGCAATATGGCTTGCTGAACGTGATTTTTGTTAAGTATGCGATTCTGGCTCTATGGATGATTCCGATCTTTTTCATTGATGCCTTTCATCAGATTATCCCACACAAGCTTTCCATCCCCCTCATTCCGGTGGGCTTGATCTTCGCTCTCATCCCTCAGAACGATGTGGGGATCTACCATTCATTGATTGCAGCAGGGGGTATATTTTGCTTTCTACTTCTTCTGGCCTATCTATACAAATTGGTACGTAAGATCGATGGCCTGGGTGGTGGTGACATCTGGTTGTTGACCGGGATTGCTGCTTTTATGGGACTGATCAATCTTCCATTTTTGGTGCTGTTTGCCTCTGCCCTGGGTATCTTTTATTTTCTGATCTTCATTAGGGATAAGGATCAGGTCTTTGCTTTTGGCACCTTTATCACTCTTACCGTGGTGCTTTGGATTGTACTGGGTGGCGAGAGATTACTAGGTCTGTAAACCTTCCTTTTTGCTCCTTAGTTATCGTCACGATGCCGTTACGATGTGGTCACAAAAGTAACGGCAAGGTGACCGCATCGTGACGTTAAATAATGGGAATGCTATGTGTAAAGTTAATAACGCCGGAACTTGTCCGGCGTTTTGAATCATACTAATCCAGGCCGGAGCATAGACCTTCAAGCCTGGCAGGGATCAGGTTTTTTTATTGATAGAAAAGGATCAATACATTCCGGAAGTGAAGCTGCTAAACAATCCTGCCATTGTAACAGATAGGATCATGCCCAGCACAAAGCTGATAGCTATAAAGATCAGGGTAGCAATTGCCCAGTTTTTGCGATTGGGATTTTCGCTGGAACTGGCAGCCCAAACGATCAAGAGGATGATATTCACAAAAGGAATGATCAAAAGGAGCATGGAAACGATCCAATTACCCACGGTCATCACAGGAGCTAACTGTTCATGCGCTCTCAATTGACTAGTATCTTGTTCCATCTGGAACCTCCAATATTTTTTATGAACTATAATGATAGGCAGCGGGTAAGTGTCAAGTAAAACAAAAGCATTGACACCTAAGCACATGCAAAAAACCTTGTTCATCAAGGTTAAAATGTCTATAAAAATCGAGATAAACACACGAGGAAGAACATGAAAGAATACTCTATGAAGAAGTTACGCAATTTTATGCTGATGGGTGCCAGCGGTGCTGGGAAGACCACTTTGGCAGAACAAATCTTTTTTCTAACCAAAAGCACAAATAGACTTGGCAAGATCGATGAAGGTAATACCGTTATGGATTTTGATCCTGAAGAAACTGCCAAAAAGATGACTCTGGGGCTTTCCATCGGTTATGTAAATTATGCAGATCACAAAATTAACATGCTGGATGCTCCCGGTTATCCAGATTTTGTGGGAGACGCCATTGTAGCTCTTCCCGCGGTAGAGAATGTGGTTGTGGTAGCTAATGCTGCCGGCGGTTTTGAAGTTGGCCTGGAATTAGCACTGGAACAACTTGAAGACAAAAAGAAGGGAAAGGTCATCCTCGTAAACCGCATGGATAACGAGCATGCTGATTATGATAAGACTCTGGAAGCTATTCACGAGAATACCGGTATCAACCCTGTGAAGATTCACATCCCCATCGGCAAGGAAGGTTCTTTTGAAGGCGTGGTGGATATCATCCGTCAGAAAGCGATCAAGTCCGGTGCTGAAAGTGAAGTGCCTGCCAATATGGCAGATGCCGTGGAAGAAGCCAGAATGCATCTGATGGAAGCAGTGGCTGAGACTTCGGAAGAATTGCTCAATGAGTTTTTGGAAAATATGGAGCTTCCCCAGGACAAACTGATCACTGGACTCAAAGCTGCGATTGCAAGCGGTGATGTAGTTCCCGCATTTGTATGCTCTGCCGGTACTGGTGTGGGCGTGATGGCATTCCTGCAAGGAGTGATTGACTATCTGCCTTCTCCCGAAGATTGCAAGGAAATGGAATTGATGGACGGAGATAAGACCAAGAGCTTCATTGCTGCTGAGAATGGCGATCTATTGGGTTATATCTTCAAGCTTTATGCCGACCCCAGCATGGGTGATTTTGCCTATGTCCGGATGTTCTCTGGCACACTGAAGACAGGTACTGAGTTTTATACACCTGAAAAAGAAGCCAAAGACAAAGCCGGCAACATGTATTATATGCTTGGAAAGAACCGTAACGATTGCTCTGAGATTCGTGCCGGAGAGATTGGTGCACTGGTGAAGCTCAAAAACGCTAAAGTGATGAACAGCATCGTAGCAGCCAATGCCCGTCATGCGATGATCCCGGTGCAGTTGCCTTCAGCAACTACCTGGCAGGCCATCAAAGCCGTTAACCAGTCCGATGAAGATAAGATCGGAAGCTCTCTGCAAAGAGTAATCGCCGAAGATCCTACCATTCGTTATGAATTGAACGCCGAGACCCATGAAAACGTGCTTTCCGGTATGGGCGATCAACAACTGCAATTGGTGTTGAAAAAGCTGAAAAACCGCTACAAAGTGGAATCCGAACTCAAAGCTCCCCGCATCCAATATAAAGAAACAATCACAGCCGGTGCAGAAAGCAACTACAAACATAAAAAGCAATCAGGTGGCCGTGGACAATATGGTGATGTCTATTTCCGCATCAAACCAACCGAACGTGGGGAAGGATTCCAGTTTATCAATGCCATCGTAGGCGGTGTGATTCCCTCAAACTTTGTCCCTGCGATCGAGAAAGGTCTTGTGGAGACAATGGAAAAGGGCATTATTGCCGGATATCAGGTTGTTGATGTATCCGTGGAAGTCTATTATGGCAGTTATCACGATGTAGATAGCTCTGAAATGGCCTTCAAGATCGCATCCTCGATGGCTTTGAAAGAAGGATTCAAGAAATGCAAACCAATTCTGCTGGAGCCCATTCACAACCTGGTTATCATTGTTCCCAGCGAATATATGGGCGATGTGATGGGGGATATCTCCACCCGTCGCGGTCGTATCATGGGCATGGAACAACGCGGTAAGAAGCAATATCTGAACGCTCAGATGCCAGTGGCAGAGATGTTCAATTACTTCCCGGCTCTAAAGTCATTCACTCAGGGACGTGGCCGTTTTACCCAGGAATTCTCACATTATGAAAGAGTACCAGAAGATATCACCCAGAAAGTGATTGCTGCCTGGCAGGATAATGACGTTCAATAAATAAAGAGGTATGTATGTCCGGACACAATAAGTGGAGCTCGATTAAACACAAGAAAGCCGCGACGGATGCAAAGCGCGGTAAGATCTACACTCGTATCGTTAAGGAAATCATTCTCGCTGCCAAAGGCGGTGGCGGGGATCCAGAGACTAATCCCAGGCTGAGAACTGCCATTTTATCCGCCAAAGCCGCCAATATGCCACGTGAGAACATCGAACGTGCCATCAAACGCGGTACCGGTGAGATCGAAGGGGCAGCTTATGAAGAGATCACTTACGAAGGCTACGGACACAATGGAGTAGGCATCGTGGTGGATGTAATGACGGATAACAAGAACCGCACGGTGGCAGATCTGCGTCACACCTTTTCCAAATATGGCGGAAATCTGGCTGAATCTGGAGCGGTATCCTGGAACTTTGATCTGAAGGGTTTCTTCAACGTTCCGGTGACTGGACTTGACGAAGAAGAATTCATGATGCAAGCTCTGGAAGCTGGAGCAGACGATGTCGAGATGGGAGACGAGTATTTTGACATCTATACCAATCCCGCTGAGTTTCACACAGTTCTTGGCAATATTGAAGCTATGGGATTTCCGGTGCTGAATGCTGAACTTACCAGAGTGCCCAAGAACACAGTCAATGCAGATGAAGTAGCCTCAAAACTCCTGCGTTTAATCGAGATGCTTGAGGATTTGGACGACGTACAAAAAGTGTATGCCAATTTTGAACTCTCTGATGAGGTGATGGCGGAATTAGCCCAGGAATAAAGCCCATGATGATTGTGGGTATTGATCCCGGAAGTCGTTATTGTGGCTATGGGCTCATCCAAACCGAAGGAAGGAAAGTAATTGCCGCGGGTTGCGACGTCATTGACGTAACCCGCGAGCCTGATTTAGGAGCCAGATTAGTAGCTCTGTATCAAAGACTGGATGTGATTCTCTGTGAATACAAACCTGATTATGCCGCTGTTGAAGCGATGTTTTTTCAAAAGCATATCAAGAGTATCTTCACTCTGGGACATGCCAGAGGAGTAGTTCTCCTTGCATTGGCTCAGCATAAGATCCCGATTGTGGAATATTCTCCCCGGGAAGTAAAAAAGGCGGTTGTGGGCGGTGGTAATGCAACAAAGGCTCAGGTTCGCTATATGATTCATCAAATCTATGATCTCAAGCAGCAAAACGCTCATGATGATGCTTACGATGCCCTTGCTATAGCTACTGCACACTTTAACCGTATTAAATGGAATGTAAACTCATGATTCAATACATTAACGGCGTACTCACGCATAAAAGCCCGGTAATGGCCATCCTGGAAACAATGGGGATCGGTTGGGAACTGAAGATTCCAGTATCCACATATGAGGTTTTGCCACCTCTGAACTCAAAATGCAGCCTATATACCTTTCTGAGCATATCTCAGGATGATGTAAGGATCTATGGCTTTGCCTCGCTGGCAGAACGAGAACTATTTCAACTCCTTACCCGGATTAGCGGGATCGGCCCCAAGATTGCCATCTCCATTCTCTCCACCCTTACTGTGCCGGCCTTTATCAAGAGTGTACGCAGCGGGGAAGAGGCCATGCTCACAAGGGTGCCTGGCATCGGCAAGAAAAGTGCTCAGCGGCTCATTGTCGAACTCAAGGATCGCATCCATACGCTTATGGACTATGTTGAGGATGCAGGGGATGCTGATAATTCTCTTCTGGAAGTGGAAAATGCGCTGTTCGCACTGGGATTCAATACCGCTCTAATCCAGCGTGAATTGAAGCTTCTGAGTGAAGAGGATAAGGCGATGGCACCCGAACACTTGATCAAAGAAGTGATCAAACGTCTGTATCAGAGGGCAAAATGAACTTCCGGGCTGAAGCATATAGCACTATCCTGAAAGTGCTTAGAAATGGAGAGTTTTCAGATTCCATGTTGCAACAACGAGCCAAAAAGCTGAAGTCCAGTGGTGAGGACGTTGCTTTGTTCTATACTACTGTCAAGGGCGTAATCAAGATGCGTCAGCACCTGGATTTCATCCTGGGTAACTTTACCGATGTGCAGAAGTATGCTTCTACTGATCTCAAGATCAAGATCATGCTGTATCTGGGGATCTATCAGCTTAAATACCTGGATTCCATACCAGAACATGCAGCCGTGAATGAGACGGTGGAATTGGCAAAAAGCCAACTCTCTGCACCAGTGGCAGATTTTGTCAATGCTGTGTTGCGAAGTTATATCCGAAACCCAGAACTGCAATATCCCAGTGATCCGGTATTACGGATAGCCAATGAGCATTCATATCCACCCGAATTGATTCAAAAATGGATTTCCCTGTGGGGCATGGAAGATACCGAAATGCTGGCGATCTATTTTAACGAGAATCCGGAGCTGCATATTCGTGTGAACCAGACTGCTACCACTGCGCAGAAGCTTGAAGCCTATTTCGAACGTAGAAGTATCAAAATCGTGCCTTCTGAGGCCAGTCCAATGATGTTTCATACTACTCAGGCTAGTGAGGTTTTGAATGAAGTTGCCTTTTCAGAAGGGTATTTCACTGTCCAGGATACATCAGCAGCTCTGGTCGTGGAACTGCTTGATCCCAAACCAGAGCAATCAGTTCTGGATTTGTTTGCCGCTCCAGGAGGCAAATGCACCTATATTGCCGAGAGACTGAATAACACAGGGGAAGTGATCGCTGTCGATAAGATCCCGAACAAAATGAAGCTCTTGAAACAGGCTGCAGACCGCTTGCAGCTAACCAATATCAAGCAGATAGTAACGGACGCCTTGAAATATGGTCCGGTGGCACCTGCTTTCGACAGGGTTTTGGTTGATGCTCCCTGTTCGGGATGGGGAGTCTTTTCCCGCAAGGCGGATTTGCGCTGGCAATCTCACAACGATATTGCTGAACTGGTTAAACTTCAGGAAAAGGCTTTGGAACATGCCGCTAACTTCGTTAAACCGGAAGGCTTTATGGTGTATTCAACCTGCACCATGAATCCTGAAGAAAATGAAGAACAGATCAAGCGCTTTTTGGCAAGGAATCCCAAGTTTATCCTGGTGAAAGCTCAGAGCATTCTGCCTGAGAAGTTCACAGAAGCTGGCTTTTTGAAGACCATTCCCTTCAAGCACTTCATGGATGGCGCATTCGGGGCAAAACTGCAAAGAGTCAAATAAGGAGAGCTGCGATATGGCAAAGGTAAATTGGAAGAAAACATGGTATATGCTGGGTATTGGTTTTGGCATCATGTTTATCACTGCCTTCATCTTTTCCCAGTTTGTATTCCCCATAATCCTGGGCAGACCATCAGTAGTGGAAACTCCCGATGTCGTAGGTCTGGGATTGGTGCAGGCAAAACGCTTGATGCAGGATGAGAAGTTGCATGTAGTCGTGCGGGATTCATTGTTCAGTGAGAGTGCCAAACTGGATCAGGTTTTGGAGCAGCATCCCAGTGCTGGAACCCGGATCAAAGAAGATGGAACTGTACAACTGGTGATCAGCAAGGGCAGCAAGTTAGTCAA
This sequence comes from Candidatus Cloacimonadota bacterium, assembly GCA_023230025.1. Taxonomy (GTDB): domain Bacteria; phylum Cloacimonadota; class Cloacimonadia; order Cloacimonadales; family Cloacimonadaceae; genus UBA5456. Next base: position 12,568 of record JALNYD010000011.1, read on the forward strand.
GGTACCCGATCTGATTGGCTCAACCTTCCAGGAAGCATTGATTACTCTGCGCAATTTTGAGCTGAGAGGAAGCATTGTAGATTCCCTGTATAGCGATACTCATCCCCGGAATACCGTCATACGCTCCATGCCCATGGGAGGCAGCAAAATCGAGAAGAAGAGCAGCGTCAGGCTGGTTCTTTCCAGGGGAGCGGAAGCTTTTACTGATAGTACAGACCTGGATATCTACGAGTCAGATTCCCTGTATTGATAGCTGCCATCAGCCAGGCACCTACAGAATACAATTGGATTTCATCTCACACTTTACAATCCTGTTTTGGAAGCAAGTTGTGCAATTTTGTGGCATCATGCCTCCAAGACCTTTATATTTTTACTAAATGATACTAGAAGGAGGTATCCATGAAAGTCGTACATTTTGACAACGTGGAACTCGAAGACGTTGATGTTGAAGGCGCAAAAGGCGCAAAGATACGCTGGCTAATCAGTCAGAAAGATGGCGCTCCAACCTTTGCCATGCGGATGTTTGAAGTTGAACCTGGCGGAAACACGCCATATCACCAACACGATTGGGAGCATGAGCTCTATTGTCTCTCTGGTAAGGGCACACTGGTAACCGAACGTGGAGATATTCCCTTTGCAGCCAATGATATTATGTATGTGGATCCTGGAATGATGCATGCTTTCAAGAATGTGGGTGAAGACACTCTCAAGTTCCTGTGCCTGATTCCCCATGAGAAACCGGTAGTGAAAAAGACCCTGAACCCCTTTGCTGATGAAGAAGCTAACAACTGCTGAGGATGATAGATGAAAGTCAAGAACAAGGAATACCTGTATAATCTTCTCAAGGTTGCAAGTCCCTCCGGTTTCGAAGCTCCAGCTCAGGATATTACCCGGAAGTTCATCAAAGGCAGTGCAGATGATGTCTCTTCGGATATAAACGGTAATCTGATTGCCTTCAAACGGGGTAGTGGAGAACGCAAAGTGATGATCGTTGGTCATGCCGATGAGATTGGCTTTATGATAAACTATATTGATGAAAACGGATATCTGTATCTGAAACCTCTGGGCGGTTTTGATGTGAACCTCTTACCAGGCTTGCGGCTTGATATCCATCATGAAGGGAAAGTATATTGCGGAATAATTGGCAAGAAGGCCGTGCATATGCTGCGAGGTGATGGAGATGCTCCCAAACTGAAGATGGAAGACCTGTGGGTGGATATTGGTGCCAAGGATAAAGCTGATGCAGAATCCAAGGTCGCAATTGGTGACATCGTTACCTACCACAGCAGCATTGAAGAGCTAAGTGAAGACCGCATCGTCAGCAAAGCCACCGATAACAAGGTAGGCGTGTACATCGCTGCCGCAGTGATGCAGGAACTGGCAAAGACCAACCTGAAGGCAAGTTACTATGCAGTGGCTTCTGTCGGTGAAGAGACCACCATGAAAGGCGCCATCACCAGCTCATACAATATAAAGCCGGATATAGCCATCGCAGTAGATGTTACTTACACTTCTGACATTCCTGGTGTGGATAAACGTGCCTTTGGTGAGGTCAGTCTGGGTAATGGGCCTGTATTGGCTCTGGGCGCAGCTTTGCACCCCAAAGTGAATGGTATTCTGCGTGATCTGGCCAAAAAGCACAAGATTCCCTTACAAATTGAGATTAGTCCTGGTAGAACCGGCACGGATGCTGATGGCATACATGCTCAACGCGGTGGAGTAGCAACTACAGTGCTCAGCATTCCCAACCGCTATATGCATTCTCCCAATGAAGTTATCAGCCTTAGTGATCTTGATAATGCAGTGAAGTTATTGGTCGAGTTTGTAAAGTCAATTGATGATAAGACTGACTTAAGCCGCTGATCAATACTATAGATACATAAAACCCGGAGTTCTGGCTCCGGGTTTTGCTATTTCGTAATCAAGCTCCGTTTCCAGGATAGAGCTTGTAACTGTGGCGCAAATACCACTTGTCAAAAAGCAAAAAGGGTTTAGTTTTTATAGATAAACAAAATAATAACAGGAGTAGACACATGAAAGCTCATTCAAAGGTATTTACACTACTTGTTCTATTTGCTCTCTGGATCGGATCCGCAGTGGCAATTGAACACACGGTTGGCCTCAGAGGGGGCCTCACTATGCCCTTCGTGGATATGGACGATGAGGTTACCAACCACATAATGGGAGGGATCAATTATGAAGCCTGGCTGCTGGATTACCTCAGCCTGGGGATCTATCCCTATTACACACAGCTTGAAGGCGAGAAAGGCTTAGGCAGCTTTGAATCCACTTTGATTGGCGGTGACGTGATGGTTAAGCTGCGTCCCGTATCTGAAAAGTTATCCTTGAACTTCCAGGATGCTGCCGTTCGCAGGATATCGCCATTTGGGCAATTGGGTTTTGGAGTTGTTCACCATGATACGGAAGTGGGAGCCGTCGATGACGATGGCTTCAGCCTGAGTGCACCATCTGCCGCATTGGGTGTTTCTTTACAGACCAAATGGAAGATAAATCTGGATTTGGGCGCTCAGTATGTGTTTGCCAATTCAGACAAGCTTGATATGTATGAAAAGAATGTATCGGATTCCTATCTGATGCCATTTATCGGTTTGGGCTATACTTTTGGTGGCAAAGAAGCCAAGATGACCGCAAAGAAGGTTTCATCCGAGATGACCAGCCGCCTGCTGAGAAACCGCATCAGCATGGAGCAGAACTTCACCCTTAGCGGAGTTCAGTTTGAGATTGGTAGTGCTAAACTTACGGCAGAAGCTCAGAATACACTGGATGAAGTGGCTAAAGCCATGGAGAATAGTCCCAGCACCCGGGTTGAGATTCATGGACATACCGATAACACCGGCAGTCTGGAATTGAACAACCGCTTATCCCTGCAACGTGCAGATTCTGTAAAAGAATATCTGGTGAGCAAAGGCGTGGCTGAATACCGGATGTCAACCAAGGGTTTTGGACCAGCCAAGCCCATTGCTACAAATGATACTGAGGCTGGCAGAGCTGAGAATCGCCGCATCGAATTCGTGATTGTGAAATAGTCAGGATTTGACCAAAAACTGCGAGGTGGAATATTGATATTCTGCCTCGCTTCCTTTTTTCTCTTGACGGATGAGGCACTTCTACAACATCTGAACTATGGTATTACTCCATTGCTGAGTGGGGGGATAGGGAGATAGATATGACTCGTAGAATACTATGGATAATTGTGCCTGTAGTAATTATTGCAGGTGTTTGGAAACTAATGAGTAAGGCAGAATCACCAGCCGATCGGGGACGTCCCGGAGCAGCGCTAGTAGCAGTGGAAACAGCTCGTAGTCAAATCCTGGATCTTGAAGAAACCGGAACCTATTCGGGCACTGTGTCTGCCAGAAGCAGTTATGTTGTTTCTCCCAAGATATCGGGCCAACTCAGCCGTTTGTATGCCGATATTGGCAAGGTGGTGAGCAAAGGTCAGCTATTGGCGGAATTGGATGATCGCCTAGCCTTACAGGAGCTTGACAAGGCCAATGCCGCAGTGGCAATGGCTGAAGCCACAAAGGATCAGACCGCCAACGCTTTGCAACTGGCCACAGAGGAGTTGGAGCGTCAGACCACTCTGCTGGAGCGAAACTTTATCTCTCAATCCGAGTTTAATGATTTCCATGCCAGCTTTATTTCCGAAAGATCAAAACATAACATCGCTCAGGCCAGTTTGAACAGCGCAATCGCCGCCAGGAATGCCGCCGAACTTCAGCTTTCTTTCACCAAGATCAAGGCCGATTGGTCTGGTTCGGCTACCCACAGAGTGATCGGAGAGCGCTTTGCCGATGAAGGCAATCAATTAAGTGCGGGCAGTCCGATCTTCAGTCTGATGGATATCGGCAATGTGATTGTAAGAATCGATGTGATAGAGAAAGACTACAGACGCATCAAAACAGGACAGATAGCCCGCATCAGTCTGGATGCATATCCCAACGAAGTATTTCAAGGAAGGGTAGCCAGAATTGCCCCTATGTTGAAGGAAAACACCCGCCAGGCATCGGTTGAGATTGAGCTTCCCAATCCCGGTTCAAAGTTGAAACCAGGGATGTTCAGCAGGGTAGAGCTCAGCTATCAAACCAAGAAGCAGGTAAATGCCGTTCCCGCCACGGCAATCACCAAACGAGACGGCAAATCCGGAGTATACATAGTTGATCCTGATACAAAGACTGTGACCTTTACCGAGGTGGAAATCGGCATCCAGAATCCAGAGTTTGTAGAGATACTAAGCCCGGAGGTCAATGCTGAGGTGGTAACCCTGGGGCATGATCTTTTGGAGGATGGTCGCAAGATCAGTACGAATAATGAGGCAGGCAGCAGATGAGAATTGCCCAAAGTGCGGTAGCGCGTCCGGTGTTGACCTCAATGGTCGCACTGATCGTGATTATCCTGGGGGCAGTTGCCCTCTCCAGACTTCCCGTGGATTTGATGCCTGATGTAACCTCGCCCACGATCAATATCTCCACTTCATATTCCAAAGCCAGCCCTTTAACCATGGAGGAGCTGGTGACCCGACCCATCGAAGAAGCTGTTGCAGCAGTACCTGGAGTGCAGGAAATCAGCTCTCGATCATCCGAAGGAAATAGTAGTGTCCAAGTCAGATTTGCCTGGGGCACTGATCTGGATGCAGCCTCAAATGATATCCGGGATCGCATAGACAGAATAATATCCCGTCTGCCGGATGAAGCAAGTCGCCCATCCCTGCGTAAGTTTGACATGGCTGCAACCCCCGTGATTATGATGGGTGTGACCAGTGATTTGGATCCCATTGTGGTAAGAAGGTTGATTGAAGAACAGGTGAGTTATCGCCTGGAAAGAGTGGATGGCGTAGCCAGTGTGAACATCTTTGGGGGCCGTACCCGAGAAATACATATCAATATAGATCCTTTGAAGTTAACCTCTCTAAGCATCCCCATCGATCAGGTGATCAGCAGGATCAAAGCTGCAAATGTTAATCAGCCAACAGGAACCCTCTATCGAGGCAATCATCAGATCACGGTTAGAGTACCGGGTGTATTTGAATCCCTGGATGATCTGCGCAACACCATCATTTTACAGAGAGATGGCTCTTCCATATATCTGAAGGATATTGCTGATGTGGAGGATACTTCTTCCAAAGTGACTCGTCTGGTTCGGATCAATGGGCGTCCTGGCATCCAGATTTCGGTAAATAAACAATCGGGAACCAACACCGTGAAGGTAGCTCAAGGTGTAATCGACGAACTCAAGGAATTAAACCGCAGTATTCCTCAGATTGAGATTCTCCCTCTAATGGACAGCTCGGTCTATATCAAACAATCGATCAACAATGTTACTTCCTCAGCCTTTCTGGGTGGCTTGCTGGCCGTCATGATTCTGTTGTTCTTTTTGCGAAACATCAAAAGCACTGCTGTGATTGCAACGGCAATACCGATCTCGGTGATGGCAACTTTTGGTCTTCTCTACTTCAATGGCTTCACTTTGAATCTGATGACAATCGGCGCTCTGGCTCTTGGTGTTGGGCAGCTTTTGGACAATTCGATTGTGGTTTTGGAAAACATCTTCCGACATCAGGAAACGGGCAAATCACCCCAAAATGCCGCGGTTGATGGCAGCATGGAGGTGGGAGCTCCGATCCTGGCCAGCACGCTCACATCCATCGTTGTGTTCCTGCCTTTGTTATTTATGAGGGGTATGTCCGGCATCATGTTTCAGCAATTAGCATTTGTGGTTGTGTTTTCATTGATCTGCTCGCTGGCTACAGCCCTGACTCTGGTTCCAATGCTGGCCAGCAAATATCTGAGTTTGGGAGCTATGAGCAAGCGTGAGAGAGGTCTTTCAGTCTTCGTTGGCAAGATTCTGAAGCGGATTGATTCAACTTATCATAAAGTGCTTGAATGGGCTTTGGATCATCGTCTACAGACTTCGATCATCGCTCTGCTCATTCTGGGGCTAGCCATTCTCTTCTCATTCTTTATAGATTCCGAATTGATGCCTGTTTCCGATGAAGGCGAGATCAGAGTCAGTCTGGATATGGAAGCTGGAACTAAGCTGGAAGTGGTTGATGTGAAGATGCGTGAGGTCGAAAGCAAGCTTACAGGTATCCCGGAAATCATCAATCTTATCACCTCTGTGGGTGGGGGAGGCTGGGGATCCAGCTCATCCAACACAGGATCAATCAGCATCAGACTATCCGGGAAATCTGAACGTAAACGCAGTGATGAAGATATCGCGAATCAGATCAGAGCTAAACTTGCCAACATCCCGGGAGTTCGCATCCGGGTTCGAACCGTAACCAATAACCGTTTAACCCGGGCTTTGGGTGGGGGCGGAGGACGCATCGAGATTCAAGTGCGCGGTCACGAAATGGAAGAGGCTTATGCTATTGCGGGGAAGATCATGCGTGCTGTGGAATCCGTTCCTGGTATTACCGATGTGAATCTCAGCCGCACAGCCGGTGCTCCGGAAGACCTATTGATCATTGACCGGATCAAAGCAGCAGAATCCGGACTTAGCATCCAGCAGATATCTTCAATGCTGGAAAGTGTGTTATCTGGAAATAATGCTGGCGACTTCATCGATCATGGCAAGGAATACCCCCTGATGGTGCAGGTGCGAGATGCTGAAAACATACCTCTGGATGAATTGCTGAATCTAAGCATCACCAACTCTGAGGGCAACGCCGTGATGTTGCGCAATGTAATTGATGTCCAGAACAGTGAGAGTTCAACGATTATTGAACGAGTGAATCAGGAACGTATGATCGATGTATCGGCTAATCTTAGTGGCCGCAATCTTTCTGCGGTGATTACCGATATCCAGGCCAAGCTTGACGAAATCCCCGTTCCGCTCGGTTTTGGGGTGGAGATCGTTGGAGACTACAAGGAACAACAGGAGTCTTTCCGGGAGTTGTTTATCGGGATCGTTCTGGCGCTGGTTCTGATCTACATGGTGATGGCCAGTCAGTTTGAATCCTTCAAGGATCCTTTTATCGTGATGTTTTCCGTCCCCTTTGCTTTTATCGGGGTAGTGCTCATCCTGCTGGCTACAGGCACAACTTTCAACATTCAATCCTACATTGGACTGATCATGCTGGGCGGGATTGTGGTGAATAATGCCATCCTGCTGGTGGATACTACAAACAACTTGCGCAGGCATGAAAATCTACCTCTGCGGGAAGCCATTGAAACTGCCGGAAAACGCCGGCTGCGCCCAATTCTAATGACCGCCTTATCCACGGTTTTGGGGCTCACTCCCATGGCTATCGGTATGGGGGAGGGCGGAGAAACCCAGGCTCCTCTTGCCAGAGCGGTGGTTGGCGGCATGCTGAGCGCGACCTTTATCACTCTGATTATCATTCCGGTGGTTTATTCGTACTTCGAGGGTGGAAAGCGCTTCTCCTGATCTTATCCAGAGAGCCTAAATTGAGATGGCTGGCATGTGCTTGAAGCCCATTAGTTATCATCACGATGTGGTTACCTTGTCGTTACTTTTGTGACCACAAGGTAACGGCATTGTGACCACATCTAATGGGCATTGTCCCGTAACGTAGCATTCCTGATGCTACAGCACTAAAAGCAATAGAGTCTGGTAAATGAGCTTTGCGCAATCAGGACGCTGCATGAGAAATCTTGGAACGGATATAATCCCGGATTTGCTTCTTTTCCCAAACCTTTAGACCGATGAAATAGGTGAGAATCAGATAGAATGTTGCTGTGAGAGCTCCATACAACAAGACCATGAGCAAACGTCCGGGATATGCCAGTTTGTAGAGGCCAAAGGCAAAGCCAAAGCTGATTGCGGTAACAATGAGAGTCCTTAGCACAACATCTTTGAAATACTGAGCAATGCTGATTCCGGCAAAGCGGCAGGCTTTGGGAATGTTGAACACAAAGGCCATTATCACATTGGGGATAAATGTCCCCGCTGCGACGCCGATGATAGCGGCATCGGGGATGTTGTAACCTGCCAACCACCTGGGCATCAAGTGAATAAACATAATGCTAAGCCCAAGATTTGCTATTGCTTCGATGACTGCCACCACTGCCAGTATCTTATGCTCATTTGCCATTAGCAAGACATAAACCGAAGATGAACGGAAAAAAAGCAACACATACATGGAGATCAATAGAATCAAGGCACAGATCATCCCAGCAGTATGATCCAACTCCAGCCAGATATTGAGTAGAGGCTTCACATACACGATTAGTGGAACCAATAACAGCGAAGATATGATGCCCATCAGGCGATTGGATTCGATCATCACTTCCGTCATTTTAGATTTGTTGCCAGCAGCGAAGAGAGTGGCGGAGACTGGTCCCAGATTATCCAGGAACTGACCAGAAAACTTCTGATAGGTATCGGTGAGGCGGATCGAGATCTGATATATCGCCACCATAGCCACCGAGCCGAATACCGAGATCACCAGTTGATCAGTTTTGAGGATGATCAAGTTTGTGAAAGTGATCAGATAGGCATAAAGCGAAAAGCCCATCACAGAACGCATCAGAGAGCGGTCATAGTGCTTGAGACTAAGTTTAAAGGTGGGGATGAGGCGATGCACTACATACATCATGGTCAGGGACGATGCCAGATTGGTGCCCAGAGCTACAAACACCATTCCCCGCAGGTTTAGCTTGAAATGAATCATGAGTGCCATACCAACAAAGTTCAGAACTACAAAGCTGGTTTGGATGATGTTTCGGGTATGCATCTTTTGCAAGCCGCGCAGGATTTCTGTGAAAAATCCAAAGGGGAAACATAGGGCAGAACCAATGCCAAAGAGGATCAGCACCTGCCGGAAATAGGATTCATTTGCAGCATCAAAACCAAATATGCTGCCAATATTGAAGCTGAGAACAACGGCAAAGACCACGATCAGGAAGGCAAAAGCCACGTAATTGAAAAATACTGTGCTCACCACCCGGTTATACTTCTCCCAGTCTCCACTGACAGAGCATTCAGAGGTGTGTTTCTGCACAGCGGTACCAAAACCGAAATCAAGTAAGAGAGAGTAACCAAAGATTGACCAGAGCAGAGCCCAGAAGCCGTATTCTTCTCTGGAGAGCCCCAGAAAAAGAATGCGGGTGAGAAAGATAGTTACAAAGATGCCGATGATCATCTTACCATAGTTTGATATGGTATTGATCAGCATGCGCTTGCGTAAACCGAGCCGTTCCTGTGCCATAATGTATTATGGGATTTCTTTGAGTAAAAAGAGCACTTTCCGGCTTTCGGAGAGATCCATATCCAGGCCATCGGAGGATATTTTTGGCACTTTCCCGTGGCCATATATATACAGGCGAGAGGCAGAGATTCCTGAATCAACCAGATATTCTTTCACTGCTTTGGCACGGTTCAAGGTAAGAGTCAGGTTGTACTTCTCAGAAGCTCGTGAATCGGCAAAGCCAAAGATATCCAGGTTGAAGCCGGGTCTTTCCTGAAGCAACTGCACCAGCTTTTGAAGCTTGGGAACTTCACTGGGATTGATATTGAATTTATCAGTGTCAAAATAGATGGCTGGCAAGGCGAGAACTTCGGTGTCTTTGATCTGAGTTTCCACATAAACAGTATCAATCTGAGTTTCCACAATCACGATTGGATCTGGTTTTTGAGGTGGTACAAACTCGTTTTCCTTGTTGCGATCGTAGTCTTCCGGATAATGATTCATGTAGATGGTCATGGTTTTGGGGATCGGAGGCACCATCAGAAAGATGTTTTGAGTGTATTGATTGGGATAGATCGGGATGGCCTTTATGTTGATCATCCGGTTGTCCTCATGGCTGAGTTTGTAGGTCAGGGGGCTGGTGCCGATTTCCTTTTCATTGATGTAGATTGTGGCATTCGTGGGGAGAGTGCGGATTTTGATCTTCTGGGAGAACATTCCGCGTTCTTCAAGATCGATGCTGCGCTTGTTTTTTGCACAAGCACCAAGGAACAATGATACCATCAATAACAGCAATATGGCGCGGATCAGATCAGCTTTTCTCATGCTTTGCCTCTTAATGTTCTTTGTTTTTGTACTTCACTGTCAAGGATAATCCCGATGCCTTTTTTGACAAGGGATATTTCGTATTGGGACGCCACTTTTGCCCGTGCGGCATTGCCCAGCTTTCGGATATGCTCGATTGGAGCGCTAATGAGTTCTTCTATGCAGGCGGCTAAAGCTACAGGATCAGCCCGTTCAAAGAGCAGGGAATCCACCCTGTCGCTGATGATCTCAGCAGGACCGTAGGCATTGGTTGCGATCACGATCAAGCCAGCAGCCATTGCCTCGATGATCACTCTCCCAAAGGTCTCTCTGGCCATGGTTGGCATCAGAAGCACATCATAGGAGCTTAACATGGCGTTCATGTCCTGGCATTTGCCCTTGAAATGGAAACTGGGTTGAAGATCAAAACTGCTAATTTTGGCTTTGAGGGCAATGACGTAATCGGGATCTTCAGATCCATAAAGATCAACGGAAAACTCCGGGTATTTCGGTTTCAACAGCCTGATGGCTTCAACCAGAATATCAAGACCTTTGAGAGGTTCGATCCTTCCGGCAAAAACGAATCTCAGTGGTTGAACAATGGTTCTCTGAAAAGGGGGAAGAGCTACTGCCCTGGGGATAATGTGAATGCTCTGGCTGTGATAGCGGGATTGCAATTCATCTGCCATCCACCGGGAAGGCACCAGCACAGGATCAAGGATCACATTTCCTCCGATGGTGAAGGGAAGAATGCGCTTCAAAAAGCGAAACAGAGTGCTCTTGAGTCCTGTCCCCAAATAACTTCGCAACCAGTCGTCGCCAATATCATATATGCGGGGAATGCGCTGGTTCTGCACGGCCAGGGCAGGAGCTATGGAGATAGCCTTCAGGCTTCCGAAATAGATCAGATCTGGCTTCAAGAGCTTAATTGCGGTCAAAGTTAGGTGATAGTTGTGCTTTTCCACCTGATGTTTGTTCAGAAAGGAGGCATGGGAATAATCAATGTAGTGATAGAGTCTTTGGATGCGATCATTGGTGAATCCAAGCGGGATATCTGAGTGAATTTGAACACCCCGGTTGCCACAGAGCACAAAGACCTTATGCCCATGTTCTACAAGATAATCCATACTCTGTTGAATGGATATCTCGTATCCACCCTCAAAGTAAGGGGGATAAAAGTTTGAGATACACAGGATCTTCATCTGCCACCAGACAATTTATCCCTGATTATGTCGAGCAAATGAGTATCAGGATATAGATCGATGCCCATCAAGGATTTGAGAAGGTAGAGGGCATACATGAGCAGAATCAGGGCAAATAGAACCATGATCACGTATGTAACGGCTTTGGCAACGGTGGTAAGCCCGGTATTCATGTCGCCTTTATCCAGAGATTTGAACTGATTTCTGGTGTCACGGCCAAAGATAAATACTATGTACCAGTTGCGGATGAACCAGAAGGAAAATCTGATGTCTATGATACCCAGTGAGGGTACAGGAGGCAGCATGCGCTTCATCAAGCTCATGAGTTCTTTACGCTGTTCATGGGAAAGAGATTCTTTGATTCCCTTCCCTCCGATGGTCTTGGGATGGTTATTTTCAGGCATGGTGAAGCTCTCTTTCCGAAGCGATACGCTCTTTGGTGCTGACGTTCTTGGGAATTGGCACATTTTGGTTGCGGTAACGGAGTTCCAGTTTTTTCATCACTGCGATCATGGCAAATACAAGCATCAACTGATAGAAGTTATTGGTTTGTTTAAGCACCCATTCCAGGGTTGATTCCAGATAAATGGCCAGCAAACCACCTGCCAGACCGATGCTGAAGTATTGGTAATCCGTACCTCGATACCTGTTGTAGTTTCTGAGATTCAGGAAGTAATAGTAGAAGATGAAGATCAGGAATACACCCAGATTGACCCAGCCTGTTTCAGCGGCGATCATCAGGTAGATCGTTTCTACAAGGCCATTCTGTTCATCCTCATCATCAGGATTGTGCATTTCAATATGAGCGCTATATTGCCAGGGGGGATTGATCTTGATTCCAAAATTGTTCAAACCCACGCCCCAGAACTTGTCATTAGCCATTTTAATCGCAGCTTCTGCCAGTTCTCTTCGCACATTTGCGGATTCCTCTGGTGCAGTCCTGAAGCGCTCGTTAATCGAATTCCAGGCACGGGCCAGCATCAACATAGATACCAAGATCAGGATAATGGTTACGATTACTTTCTTACTGGTTACTCCAGAGAAGAAGGAGAGCTGCAAGACTGCTATGACGGACATGGCATACAATACCAGCCCGGCACGGGAAAGAGTGGCGATGATGTTTACAGACACCATGGCAAACATCATGACCCAAAAGGATAGCTTAAGTGCAGAGACATCCTTTTTGTTCAAAAGATAGGCAAAGAGCAATGCCCCCAGTATGATGCTATACATCACCAGCGAATTCTGATGAGGAAATGGACCATAGGATTGGAATCGTCCCTCAAGGTATTTCTGCTTCATAACCTCAAAGAAAATGTAGATGGTTACCAGGGCAATGCCCAACATGAAGTCCTTGAATTGCTCAAAGCTATTTACATAGTTATAAACAACATAGAAATACAGGTACATGCGCAGCATCTTCCAAAGCTCAAAGAACGAAAATAGTGGCACTGCAGCATTGAAGATTGAAATCGCTGAAATACCGAAATACAGGAAGTATATCCAGGCTCCTGGTGGAGTGTGGAGATTGTATTGTCGCTTGCGTTTGAGAATGAGAAAGAAGATGATCAGGGTTACGATATCAACCATGCCGATCTCAAAGCCCCTGGAGCTAAGGCGATAGGTCTCGCGGGATACGAAATTGATGTCTTCCATACGAACTGTGAAAAACATCATCAGGAAGAAGATAATACGCTCGATCTTGGGATACTTCAGAGACAAAAAGTAGCCTGAAGGCACCCCTATGAAGAGGGTCATAAAGAAGATAATGTACTTTAGATGAGAAATGGACTCTGTCAATTCTCATCTCCGAGCAACCCGCATTCCGAGCCCAATAGCAAGTCTATTCTCCTTTGATATCCTTATATATTTCGTTGATGAAATAGGCGGATTGAATAGCTTGCAAGCTGGGTAGGGCATTGTTTACAATCTCGTTCCAGCGAGCAATGGGGCGTTTTGGGATATATACTATGTCATTGGGTTTCAAGCGAAAATCCCTCACCTTCGCTTTCAGGATGTCCTTTGTATTAATCTTGAAGATACGGGGGTGGCTGAGATTGCCACGAATGACATAGACAGTTGATTGGGCTGAGTTTTTGAAGCCCTGGGCAAAGGTGATACTTTGCACAAGCGTCATGTTCTCCTGATAAAAGTAATGCCCTTCCTGGTTCACTTCACCGATCACATAGATCTCGCGATTCACAGCGGAAGGGATGTAGATATAGTCCTTGTCAAAAAGAGGAATATTGTAGATGGTTTTGCCATTCTGTACGAGTTCTACAAAGTCAATTGGCAGGATTCGATTATCACGAATCATGAAGGTTCTTTCCAGATCGGCAAGTTCCACAGTGTTGTTTTGAAACCAACCCAAAGCCAGACCTCCAGCTTCTGCCAGGGCATCCAATATTCGCATCCGGCCCTTGATTTCGATGATGCCAGGGAAAGTTACTTTACCTAGAATGGTCACCGATGCGCTTCTGGCTTCAAAGGGAATTATCGATACTTTGGGATAGAGGATGTAATCCTTCAGTTT
>JALNYD010000156.1 GCA_023230025.1 Candidatus Cloacimonadota bacterium
ATCATCACCACAGCTTCACAGCAGGCTCTGGATTTGATCGGCAAGATGTTTATCGATCGTGGTGACTATGTAATTGTTGGTCTGCCCTCATACCTGGGTGGCCTCTCTGCTTTCAATTCCTATGGTGCCAAAATGATTGGCATTCCCATGGATGATGAAGGTGAAGATCCCGCGATTATGGAAGCTGAGCTGAAGAAACTGGCCGACATGGGCAAGAAGCCGAAGTTCATCTATCTGATCCCCGATTTCCAGAATCCCGCCGGTGTGACCATGACCGAAAGACGTCGTAAAGAAATCATAGCTCTGGCACATAAATATGATGTGCTGATCATTGAAGACAGCCCCTACCGGGAATTGCGCTATGAAGGTCAGGCTCAGAAAACCATGTATGAGTTGGATGGCACAGGTCATGTCGTAATACTGGGTACATTCTCCAAGATCTTCTGTCCTGGTTTCCGCATAGGCTGGGTGGTGGGTCATCCCGATGTGCTGGATAAGATCGTGGTGGGCAAACAGGCTACCGATCTCTGCACACCGCCTTTTACTCAAAGGATTGCAGCGCGTTATATTGAAAAGGGTCTTTTGGATCCAAAGATTGAAGACATTCGCAAGATGTATTCTGTGAAGCAGAAAGGCTTCCTTGCCGCGCTGGCGCAGTATATGCCGGAAGAAATCACCTGGACCAAGCCCCAAGGCGGCCTCTTTATGATGGCTTCTGCACCCAAACACATTGATACCAATGCCTTGCTTCTGGATTGCATCAAGCAAGCCAATGTTGCCTATGTTGCCGGAACCTCTTTCTTCTGCGATGGCGGCGGTCAAAACACCATGCGCCTGAACTTCTCATATGAGACCCTGGAAAAGAACGAAGAAGGCGCAAAGCGTTTGGGTAGCTTCTTTAAAGACGTATTGGCCAAGAAGTAAATAAACAAAACCCATATAAATACTGGAGGAACAATGTCCACTAACGTCATTAAAGACCGTATGGGCATGATCATCAAAGAGGACGATGCGCTGGAAAAGATGGAAGTGGAACTCACTGAAGTCAAAGCACCAGGCGAAAAAGACTCCCCGGTGTTGATCTATTACAACTGGTGCAAAAGATGCGGCATCTGCGTAGCCTTTTGTCCCACAGGCTGTCTGGGCCTCAAGAGTGATGGTTCACCATACGTGCAGGCACCTGAAAAATGCATCCATTGCGAAACCTGTGACCGCTTGTGTCCTGATTTTGCGATCACTGGAGCCAAGGAGAAATAATGCTGAAGACCAAGAAAAGCGAAAGCACCAAGGCTAAGACCCCCAAGACGGAACCAAAGAAGGAAAACGCGAAGCAAGAAAGCAAAATCAAGGAATTGCAGACCACCCGTGAACGCAAGACCGTGATTATGCAGGGTAATGAAGCCGTTGCCTACGGCGCTCTTGACGCCGGAGTGAACTTCTTTGCTGGTTATCCGATTACCCCGTCCACGGAAGTGGCGGAGATTCTGGCTGCCGAACTGCCCAAACGTGGCGGAGTGTTCGTGCAGATGGAAGATGAAATCGCCTCGATATGTGCCATCACCGGAGCTTCCCTGGCAGGAGCAAAGTCCCTCACCGCCACCAGTGGACCGGGATTTTCCCTGATGCAGGAAGGCATCGGCTTTGCCAAGATCACCGAAACACCATGCGTGGTGGTCAATGTGCAACGTTTGGGACCTTCCACAGGTATGCCCACCAGTCCGGCTCAAGGCGATATTATGCAGGCCAAATGGGGTTCCCATGGGGATTCACCCTCCATCGTGCTCTATCCGGACAGCGTGAAGGAAGCATACGAACTTACCATCAGAGCGGTCAATCTCTCCGAAAAATACCGTACCTGCGTGATTCTGCTGATGGACGAAGTGATCGGACACATGCGTGAATCCGTGCGTCTGCCCGATATGGCAAATGTGCGCGTGATCAATCGCATCAAACCAACTGTGCCTCCACATTGGTATAAACATTATGATGAAAACCAGAAGTATCTCTCACCTCTGGCCAGCTATGGTGAAGGTTACAGATTCCATGTCACAGGTCTTACCCATGATGCGCATGGATTCCCCACCAACAAATCCAGCGAAGGCGGAGAGATGATGGATCGTCTGCGTAAAAAGATATCATACAATATCCGCGACCTCGTGCAGATCGAAAGCCATCAGATGGATGACGCCAAGATCGCCATCTTTACAGCCGGCATCACCGCCCGTGCCGCCAAAGCAGCTATTGCCATGGCTCGCTATGAAGGCATCAAGGTTGGACTCTTGCGCCCCCTCACCATCTGGCCCTTCCCCGATGATGCAGTGCGCAAAATGCTGCGTAATGTGGATACTGTGATCGTGCCTGAACTCAACCAGGGACAGCTGATTCATGAAATTCGCCGCCTGACCAAGGACAAGAGTGATGGTGATGTAATCGCGATCCAGCGGGTCAATGGACAGCTTATTACGCCAAATGACATCCTGCGTAAAATCAAGGAGGCTTGCTAAAATGGCTAACATTCCTCAAAAAGTGGTACATCAGTACCTGCGTCATGATAAAAAGTTTCCCCATGTCTGGTGTGCGGGATGTTCAAACGGTATAGTATTGGGTGCAATCATCCGGGCTCTGGCCTCGATGAACCTGAACCGGGACGATGTTGTTATGGTTTCCGGGATCGGGTGTTCCTCACGCATGCCGGTTTATATTGATTTAAATACACTCCACACTCTGCATGGCAGAGCAATAGCCTTTGCCACCGGAGTAAAGCTGCACAAACCGCATATGAAGGTGATCGTCATCACCGGTGATGGAGATTGCACTGCCATCGGTGGTAATCACCTGATTCATGCTGCCCGTAGAAACATTGATCTCACCGTGATCCTGGTCAACAACAACATTTATGGCATGACCGGTGGTCAATGCTCACCCACAACCCCGCATGATGCCATAGCCACTACCGCGCCTTACGGTAATATCGAGCCTGATTTCAATATTTGCAATCTGGCTCTGGGTGCCGGCGCCAGCTTTGTGGCCAGAACCACCGCCTTCCACGTTATTGAAATGCAAAACTACTTCCAGAGCGCAATGGAGCATCCCGGTTTCTCACTGATCGAAGTGGTTTCTGCCTGCCCGGTGATCTTTGGCAGATTGAACAAGAAAGGTGGAGCACCGCAGATGATGAAGGAATTCAGGGATAATTCCATTCCCATCACCGCAGTGGAAAAGCTACCTCCCGAAAAGGTTGTGGGCAAGATCCAACGCGGTATCCTGCGTCAGGAGATCCGTCCTGAATATTGCAACGCCTATGCTGAACTGAGTGCAAGAGTGCAGGAAAAGGAAGGTAAATGATGGATAAGAGCTACGAAATCCGCCTTTCTGGCAGCGGGGGACAAGGCTTGATCCTGGCTGGGATCATTCTTGCCCGGGCGGCTGTAATCGATAAACACAAAGTTACTCAAACTCAAAGCTATGGTCCGGAATCCAGAGGTGGCTATTCACGCGCGGACGTTATAATCAGCGATCGCGAAATCTACTCCCCTGAAGCCACAAACTTCAATTGCCTGCTTGCTCTCACTCAGGAAGCTTGCGATAAATATCTCTTTGATCTGCGCGAAACAGGAATCCTGATCATCGACACCACCTATGTGAAGAACCTGGCATTGGCGGCTGACAATACCTATGAATTGCCCTTTACCGAGATTGCCATGGAAAAGCTGGGCAGCCCCATTTCTACCAATGTGCTGTCGCTGGCCTTTTTGGTGAAGGTAACCGGCATCGTATCCGAGAGTGCTTTGGAGATTTCCCTACGGGAATCTGTGAAACCTGCCTTTGTGGATTTGAACATCAAAGCCATGAAACTGGGCTTCGATCTGGCTAAGAACTACGGGAAATAGAGCTATGCTAAAACACATCAGTCATATCGGGATTGCCGTGAAAGACCTTGAAGAAGGAATTGCTTTCTATCAAAAACTCGGCTTGGTGCTGGAAGGCACCGAAGAAGTCCCCTCTCAAATGGTAAGAGTAGCCTTTTTCCCGATAGGAGATACCAGAATCGAACTGCTGGCTCCGACCTCGGATGAAAGCCCCATCGCCAAGTTCATTGAGAAGAAGGGTGAAGGTATCCAACATATAGCTTTTGCTGTGGATGATCTGCCTCAGACTCTCAAAGAGACCGAAGCAGACGGCATTCGTCTGATCGATAAGGAACCCCGTCCGGGTGCTCATGGCGCTGATATCGCCTTCTTGCATCCCAAATCAACCGGCGGAGTGCTGATCGAATTCTGCAAAGAAAAACACTGAAAATTAACAGAACATATAAACCCGGGGTCTTGGCTCCGGGTTTTTTTGCTTGACGGCTTTGCATTGCATGGAAACCATTGCATTTATAGATTGTCTGGAGGTTTTATGAGGAATATAGCGCTGTTGCTGATCTCGATCCTGTTGTTGTTTTCACAGTCTTTGCAGGCTGTTGTTCCAGCTTTTGCAGGTAAGCTGCCTGTAGGGAGTTTTGATGCCAAATTGAGTGCATCCACCATAGTCCCGGATGAGATCCAAACGACTGGTGAAGACCTCATAACCGACTTCACTCTGCATAAAGGGCAGATATCCGGAGTAATTCGAGATCAGTATGGTCTTGCCAAGAGTGAGCTTCAATTGATATTAATCAAGGATGGCGTGATTGTCAGCAGAACTACCAGCGATGCCGGAGGTACTTATCTTTTCAATGGCATAGCCAAAGGCGATTATACTCTGGTCTTGTATCATATTTATCGATGTATCTGGCGCCGAATCAGACACCAGGAGAATAGCCTCAGTATTGCCAATTTCCGTGTTATGCGCTATGACATCTATCAGGATGGTACTGCCAAAACTGCAAATTGGGAGATTGCTCCGGGGCGTATCTTCAGAGAGCGCCCGATCCCGGTTGCCGGACCTTATGCTGCTCCCCAACCACCTCCATATGAGCCAGAAGAATACATACCTTCCATGCCCAGTAGCTTTATCAGCCCCCTGGAATATGAGATTACGCCCTTACCCTTTAATGGCAATACCGCCGGATACTCGAATCTGAGACGGCACCTCAATCATGGCATTATTCCTCCTCAGCAAAGCATCCGCCTGGAAGAGCTTTACAACTATTTTGATTATTACTATCCCAAAGCCAGTGGGGAGGAACCATATTCTATAACCACTGAAGTTGCCCCAGCACCCTGGAATCAGAAAAGGGATTTGCTGATGATTGGAGTGAAGACCAGGGACAGCCTGCCCAAAGCAAGTCGGGCAGCTAATCTGGTCTTTCTGGTGGATGTTTCGGGCAGTATGGCTACCGAACACAAATTGCCCATGGTCAAGGAAGCATTATGGCAGTTTGTAGGTCAGTTGCGCCCCGGGGACAGGCTGGCAATTGTGGCCTATAATGCGGATCAAGCCTGGCTATTGGGAGCTGCAAACGGAGATGATCTTCAATCTGCCTATCAGGCAATAGAACTGCTAGAGCCAGGCGCAACAGCAACCCAGCACCATGATATTTCCCTGGCCTTTGATATAGCCCGGGAGCAATTCATCTTCAAGGGGCAAAACCGCATAATCCATTGCAGTGACGGAGATTTTAGCTTTGGGATGACATCTATAGAACTGGAAAACCTGGTGGTAGAACAAGCGGATTATGGGATCAGCTTTCACCCCCTGGGTTTTGGGATGGGTCAATACCGTGATCCCAATCTGCGCAATCTTGCCCAGAATGGGCAGGGGAGCTATGCCTATATAGATAATCTGCAGGAGGCTCAACGTACTTTGCACAACCTGGTTTATCAGGGATCAGACCTTCTGCTGGAAGATCTGCAGATGAGTTTACGATTTCCAGATGGTATAGTGAAGGCATATCGCTATCTGGGCTTCACTAATGACAGTTCGACGTCAGATATGGATACTCAGCTAAGTTTCCCGGGTATCAAGCTTGAATCCGGCAGAAGCTATACCTTTTTCTTTGAGCTGGTTCCCGGTGCTTCCAAGGAGCAGATTCCTGGGATACCTGAGGTCAACATTTTCAAGCCTGAAGCCAGTTCGATCAGGATTCGGGCAATTTATCGCCAGCCCGGGAGCATGATCCGCAAGAGCAGTAGCCGCATATTCACCTGTAAAAGCAAAGCGCTGGAGAATAGCTCTGAGCGTTTCAGATTTGCTGCGGCTGTTTTGGGTTTTGGTTTGAAGCTTCAGGGTGATCCTGATAGCTCGGCAATCACCTGGCAGATGCTCGAGAACATGGCTACAAACTCTTTGGGTGAGGATCACAGCGGAGAGCGGGCAGAGTTCATCCGCTTGCTGGGAAAGGTAAAAGAGCTGCAGGAGCAATAAACCGCTATGAAAGCAAAAGTGATGATCGGAATAATAGTAGCGCTGTTATGGCTCACCAATTGCCTTGCTCTGCCCTTTTATCCCTATGAGTTTCGTCATGTATCCTCCATAAGATTCAACACAGATTCCAACACTTGGATCTTTGCTGATTTGAAAAACAACGGCTATGATTACCTGATCAAGGTTACCCCGCAAATGCAGGGTTCGGCAATCAATGTGATGAACCAG
>JALNYD010000157.1 GCA_023230025.1 Candidatus Cloacimonadota bacterium
GGATTCACGTTTGGTAACTCAACCGCTCCTATCTATGATAGCTCACTGCTCCTGATCGATCCTGGGATTGCCGCAGAACATAAGCAAAAAATAGCCAGTGCCGCACCTGGTGGGGAAGGAACTGGCCCCACACTTGGAGCTGGGACTGGAGGCCTGGGTACTCCTGGTAGTCAGGGTGGCTCTGGCACTGGAGTCACTACCACACCGCCTGCCCAACCCAGAGCCAGGCTGCATTACTATGGACGCAAAGAACTCGATGCAACCAGGGCCAAGGCTGATTTTGCCACCATCATAGATGAGATCGTGATGCATCTGATCAAAAAACCTACAGTATCCGCATCAATCCAGATCGAGATCAAAGCAGACAACCTGGAAGGCTTCGATGAAGCCACCCAGCGCACCATCAAAGAGAATAGCAATACACTCAAGTTTGATCTGAGTGAGTTTGAGTAGAACATTCTACTCGCCTCTGTTCATCATGCTGTTGAACGTCCTATCGGTCTTTGCCACGTCAGATGAATTTCATTCAAAAGAAGTGCCGGAAGCCATCTGTCGCGATTCCGGGATGCTGCAGATCTCGATTAATCCACGCATGGAACTGCTGGCAGTGATTCAATTCACCTCTATCAGTAGAATGGTGCATCGGGGCGGGCCTTACGCCGAAGCCATTGCGGCATGGTTTTCCGAATACCGGGAACATCCTGTTATGCATAGACTGCTGGACATGGAGGAGTGCGGATATGTGCAGAAAGTGTTCCCATATAACAAAGATTGGTACATCGTTCCCCTTTGCAGTTTCCACAACCATAGCACAGGAGAATTAGATATAACTGATTCAGTAACATTGGTCTCAGCGAACAAAAGCGAGACCTGCGAGAAGTAGGTAATAATGGTATGATTACAAGCCGGGTTGGGTGTTATCTTACATGATGATAATTTCTCTTTATAGGATAACCTATGCTGGTTAGATGCACCGCATCAAGGCAGATCAACCTTGATCCATGCGTTCTGATATATTTGCGTGTAAATCACAATTAAAAGGAGATATGCAAATGAACAGGATTATCAAACTGTCCAGCCTTGCCATGCTGGTGATACTCATGAATATCGGGCTATCTGGCTGCTCCGGCAATTTTGCACAGAAGCCTCAAATCGAGGATTCACCCTCAACCACTGCATCAAGCCCATCACAGCTTGATGAAACGCCGGTCGAATTCGTGCCTTTTGAGGATCCCCCTTTACCGATTGGTTCCATTAATCCCGTCTATCCGGAATTTGCCCGCAAAAACGGGATCCAGGGGACAGTGGTCTTGGAAGTGGAAGTGCTCAAAGATGGCTCGGTGCGAAATATTCATGTGAAACGTTCTGTTTCCGGTGGCTTGGATGAAGCCGCCATCGAAGCTGTGCGAAAAGTAAGATTCAAACCCGGACGAAGCAGCGGTCAGCCAGTGGATGTGCTGCTCATTATGCCGGTGGAGTTCACATTGCACTAATCCGGGATGGATCAAGAAGAAGGAGCTGAAAAATGCCCAACCCACATACTTGATTTACACCAACCTGGATGGCAGCATACAAGTTGAAACCAAACTACTAGAAGAAACCATCTGGTTAAGCCAGAGACAACTGTAGGCATCTGAAGCGCAATATCCTCGTGAAGCAGAATACTCTGCAGCTTAAGCGGATTATAGCAATGGCTGAAAATGGATGCATGACAAGTGCTTTTTTGCCTTGACAAATACCGCTAATTCATGGCTAATGCATAGCAGTTCAAAATGTGTCAGATCTGCGGTACTTCAGCTCAGCAATCCCTTGCCAGAGATAGACTGTGGCTTCCGGATTGGATTTGACGGAGCAGAATGTACCCACAATATGGAGGAATGATGAAACAGGTAGTGATAATTGTGCTGCTTGGAATGCTGCTGTTACTGACAGCCTGTGGCCCGAGCGTGAAAGTCCAGCGTGTATCCTCGGATACAGCCACCGATTTTGGTGGTCGCTGGAATGATACTGATAGCCGTCTGGTATCTGAAGAAATGGTGCGCGATATGCTTAGCCGTCCCTGGATGAGTCGCTTTTCGCAAACTGAGGGGCGCTCTCCGGTGCTTATCATTGGCACAATGCGTAACCTCAGCAGCGAGCATATCGAGATGCAAACCTTCGCTACAGATATTGCCAGGGAGCTTTTGAACAGCGGATTGGTTCGTTTTATCGCATCCCGGGAAGAACGCGATGAAGTTCGTGAAGAACGCTCTGATCAGCAATATCATGCTTCCGAAGAATCTGCCAAACGCATGGCCAACGAAGTAGGGGCAGACTATATGTTGCAAGGTGTGGTGAAGAGCATCACAGACCGCGTGGACAACACCCAGGCCAAGTTCTATCAGGTTGATCTGCAGCTTGTAGATGTCGAAAGCAGTGAAACTGTGTGGATAGGCAGCAAAGAGATCAAGAAGCTGGTGGAAAGAAGCCGTTTGCGCCTCTAATATAATATGATCCTTGAAGCTGCTAAGCCCTCTTGGGGCTGGTTCAAAGCCACTTTCAGCATCCTGTTGACAGGATTGTTGATCAGTTCCTGCGCCTTGACCCATACTATGCAGCCCAGAGGGAAGGATCTTGAACATGCTCTGGAAATGCGGGATATTCCTGCCGCATTGTCAATTGCAGGGAAGCCCAAGCAATATCGCCCCAAGGATCGGGTTCTATATTATCTGGATGCAGGGCTTCTGAACTACTATAATGGGGATTGGAAGAAGAGCAACAAGCTTTTGCAAAAAGCTGAAGATGCAATCGAAGAGCTCAATACCAAAAGCATCAGTAAGTCAGCAGCCTCAATGCTTTTGAACGACAACTCACTGGATTATTCGGGCGAGGATTATGAGGACGTCTATATCAACGTGTTCAAAGCCCTTAATTTCCTGAAATTGGGAGATCGGGAAGCTGCTTTTGTGGAAGTGCGACGCATTGATGAAAAGCTGGGCTATCTGGAGCAAAGCTATGCTCAGATGGAGAAAGAATTGCACAAAGATGCCCAGCTAAAGAGTGCAAAGAAGAGCAAGAACACAAAGTTTCATGCTTCCGCATTGGCCCGTTATCTGAGTCTGATGATGTATGAATCAGAAGGGAACTTTGATGCAGCCCGCATAGACCTGGAGAACATCCGATATGCATTCAACAGTCAAAGCGAACTTTATCCCTTTTCCATGCCAGAATTGATCGATCCCTCTGCAAAAAGCCTGGCTCCGGTGTTGCGGGTTTTGGCTTTTGTAAACCGGGGTCCCATCAAGAAAGCCAAAGAAATGCATATTCACAGCTCAGAAGATTTGCTTTTGGTGGGCAGTGTGGATGAAACTGTGGATGTATTCAGTTTGCATTGGCCAGATATTCACGAAGGCTATTATTTCAAGTTTGCCCTGCCAGATATGGTGGAGCGACCTGCCCGGGTTTCAGAAGTAGTAGCGGTTACTCCTGATGGAAGCCGCTATTCCCTGGCAAAGCTGGAAGATATGTCCCTGGTGGCACGTCAAACCTTTGAAATCAAGAAATCCCTTATTCAACTAAAGAGCATTACGCGCAGTGTGCTAAAGGGACTGGCAGCGGAAAAAGCCCAATCCATGGCTTCCAGGAACAGCTCTTCCCTGTTTGCTGCATTGATGATGATTGCCGCAGATGTGGCGGTGTTTATCAGTGAAAATGCAGATCTGAGGTTGGCGCAGTTTTTTCCAGCACAAGCCATGGTGGCAGAAATCCCTCTGTCAGCCGGGCAGCATGAGATCAATCTGGAATACTACTCTGCTGCGGGGAACCTATTGTACCGGGATCTGCAAACAGTCAAGGTACAGCCCGGGTCTGTGAACCTGGTGCAGAGCTGGTGCTTATAAAAGAAGAAAATAAACACTACGGAGTTATAAATGCAAATTCGTAAACTCGATCAGATGTTTGAAGTTCTGAAATCTCGTACTAAAAAACGTCTTGTGGCGGCATGGGCCATTGATGCTCATACCATTGAAGCTGTAGCCCAGGCTGCAAAAATGGGGATTATTGAGGCTATTCTGGTGGGTGATGAATCCATCATCAAAACAGTATGCCTGGAACACGGGATTGACCCCACCATGTTCAGGATTGTGCATATCGACAACGATCTTGCCGCTGCTGCCAAAGCGGTGGAACTGATCAATTCCGGCGAGGGTGACTTCCTGATGAAGGGATTGCTCTCCACCGATCGCTATATGCGTGCCATCCTGAACAAGGAAAAAGGCTTGATGGATCCCGGTGCGATCCTCTCCCACGTTACGGTTGCAGAACCCCAAACTTATCACAAACTACTCATTTTCGGTGATGTAGCGATCATCCCCCTGCCCGATCTGAACCAAAAGATCGCCATTACTAATTACTTGATCCGGGTAGCAAAGTTTTTGGGCATCGACAACCCCAAGGTTGGTCTGCAAGCCGCCAGTGAGCAGACTTTACCCAAGATTCCCTCCTGTGCCGATGCTGCAATCATCGCTAAGATGGCTGAGCGGGGACAGATCAAGGGTGCGATGATCGAAGGTCCGTTGGGGATGGACCTGATCATCGATAAAGAGAGTGCCCTTATCAAAGGCATGAAGAGTGAAGTCTGCGGCGATGCCGATTGTATCCTCTTCCCCAATATCGAATCCGGAAACGCTTTTTACAAGACTGTGGTAAAGCTGCTGAAGAGTGATCTTTGTGCGATTGTGATGGGCGCCCGTGTACCATGTGTGCTCACCTCACGCGGCGATAGCGAACGCAGTAAGCTATATTCCATCGCCCTTGCGGCCATGCTGGCATAGAACGATGAAAAAGCTGATTGAAATCGCTCAGAAAGCTATTGATCAGGGTAAGAAGACCCGCATTGCCGTAGCTGTAGCCGAAGATGCCAACACCATCGGAGCTTTGTGCCGGGCAACCGCAGAAGGATTTGTGTATCCCATCCTGCTGGGCTCTCAATCCCGCATTGAAGCTCTTCTGAAACAGCACAACCTGGCTTCGGGGAGCTACCGGATCGTGGATTTACCGGATCAGGATGCCGCCACCCGCGAAGCTGTGCGCATGGTCAGGAGTGGTGAAGCGGACGTTTTGATGAAAGGACTGGTTGGCACGGATAAGTTTCTTAGGGAAGTCTTGAACAAAGAACGCGGACTCCTGCCTCCGAAAGCTGTGATGAGTTACACCTGTGCTCTGGAATTGCCAAAGTATCACAAGTTGTTGTTGATATCGGATACCGCGGTCTTGCCTGCTCCTGATCTGGAGCAAAAGATCGCCATGCTCAATTACAGCGTAAAGATGGCTCAAAAGCTTGGTATCAACAAGCCAAAAGTTGCTTTGATCTCTGCCACCGAAAAGGTTTCCCCGGGCATGTCCAATACCATTGATTATGCCCTGATCAGCAAGATGGTGGAGCGGGGGCAGATCAAGGGCTGCGTTGTGGATGGACCTCTGGATGTTTTTCTGGCCTGTGATCCTGCCAGTATTGAGATCAAAGGTGTGAATACCCCCATCGGAGGAGATGCAGACATCCTGATTTTCCCCAATCTGGAAACGGCTAATGCCTTTTACAAAGGCCTTATGCTCTTTGCCGAAGGCGAACTTGCTGGATTGATCCAGGGAACCATAAAACCCGTTGTAGTCATGAGCCGCAGTGAAAGCGAGAATTCCAAATACTACTGCATTGCCCTGTCCTGCTTGATGGCGGAGGAATCATGAAACTTGCCATTGCCAGTGATCATGCCGGATATCAGCTCAAGGAAGCACTCAAAAAGGCCTTCCCAATGCACGATTTTGAGGATTTTGGCACCAATGATGAAAGCAGCATGGATTATCCCGATAGTGGCTTCCCGGCAGCCCGGGCTGTTGCTGAGGGAAGCTGTGAACTGGGCATCTTGATTTGTGGCAGTGGCATCGGAATGAGTATCACGGCAAACAAAGTTCCCGGCATCCGCGCTGCCCTGTGCACAATTACCGATGTAGCCAGACTTTCCAGAATGCATAATAATGCCAACGTCCTGGTTTTGGCAGGACGCTTTACCGCCGTGGCCTATGCGATTGAAATCGTGAGGGCCTGGCTGGAAACCCCCTTTGAAGGGGGAAGACACGAACAAAGACTATCTAAAATAAACCAAGGAGAAAGGAAGTGAAACACATCCAAAAACAGGATCCCGAACTCTATGCCGCAATCAGCAGTGAGCTGAAACGGCAGCAGGAAAATCTGGAGCTCATTGCCAGCGAAAACTTCACATCACTGGCTGTGATGGAAGCTCAGGGCAGCATCCTCACCAATAAATATGCTGAGGGTTATCCCTATCGCTGGAGCAAGAAAACCGGCAAGATCAACTACAATCTTTATGGCCGTTACTATGGCGGATGCGAATACATCGATGATGTAGAACGCCTGGCCATTGAACGTGCCAAAGAGCTGTTTGGTGCAGAACATGCCAATGTGCAACCCCACAGCGGTTCTCAAGCCAATATGGCTGCTTATTTTGCTCTGGTTAATCCCGGAGATACAGTGCTTACTCTGGAGCTTGCCCATGGTGGACATCTGACCCATGGCCATCCT
>JALNYD010000158.1 GCA_023230025.1 Candidatus Cloacimonadota bacterium
CAAAAACTGCTCAGCTACCGCTTTCCCGGAAATGTGCGCCAATTGCAGAATATAGTCAAGCTGGCCTATATCAATAGCGCGTCACCGCAGATCGAAGCAGAAGATATCCTCTTTCAGGAACTCGACGCCCCTGCCTGTCGCATCGAAATCCCAGCCGAAGGCATTGACCTGGATCAAGATGTGATCCCGGCATACTATCAGGCTGCTTTGAAACAAGCCAAAAACAATGCGGCTGAAGCCGCCAGATTGCTGGGCTTGAAACCGCATACTTTCAGAGCCAGGTTGAAAAGCAGCGGGCTGAAAGGTAAAGATTGGTAGCATGGAAAGTAAAGATATTTACGATGAGTACCTCGGAATCAAATCTTAGAACTAGGCTATATCATTGCTATGCAGCCATATGTTGCAATTGCAGGGATTATGGTCTGCCGTTTGCATTATGTAAGCTATCATCTGAATATGGAGACATAATGTTACTTAACAAACAAGCTCAAGCATACATCGACCGGATCTTCTCTATCCCGCTGGCCTACGAAGAAGTCTTTGCCGAGGTTGGGGAAACCCCAGATGAGCCACCCTTGGCTCTCAAAGTATTCGATAAGGGCAGGCTTGTATATTACATAAACTATGAACTTTTAAATGCGCTAATGGACTGAGTACGATGGGCACCGTATATCCACCGCTTGAATCACTTACTGGAAAGCACCAGCCTCCTACAGAGGGAGAACTATTATTACTCAAGGCTTTTCAGCAATACTTGCCTGGTGATTGTGAGATATTCTTTCAACCCTATCTCAATGGTGACAGACCAGACATAGTTATATTGAGAAAAGGATATGGTGCCCACATTGTTGAAGTTAAAGACTGGAATCTGGACTATTACAACGTTGATAACCAAGGTAATTGGTGTCTCACAAAAGATAAAACCAGAATCAAATCCCCAGTTTCTCAAGTACAATGCTACAAGGACAATTTTTACAGCTTGCATGTCCAGGGTTTACTTGAAAAGGAGATAAAGAACAAGAAATTATACGGATTGGTGACATGCTCTGTGTATTTCCATAGATCATCGACCAGTTATGTTAACACACTGTTGAAAAACAATAAACAGAAGCTTGATGATAAGAGAGAAAGTGAACTGAAACACACTCTTCTTTTCGGTAATGAATTGCTTCAACAACAACAGGTCTATCGCTTCATGAACCAGTCGAAACTCCATAGCAAATCCGATTTCTTTGATGATGAGTTGTATGAAAGAATGCGGATAATCCTCAAGCCTCCGTACCACTATCTAGAAGAAGGGATAGATATTAAATATACAGCTAAGCAGCTTAAGCTTACGGAAAGCATAGCAAATGTTAAACGGAAGATTAAAGGAGTTGCTGGGGCCGGTAAAAGTTTGGTGCTGGCAAAGCGGGCAGTCAATGCGCACATAAGGACTGGGGACAAGGTTTTAATACTCACATTTAACATTACACTGATAAACTACATTCATGATTTGATAAACAACGTTAGAGAAGGATTCTCATGGAGTGCATTTGAGATCATCAACTACCATGAGTTTATCAACTCAGCAACAAACAACATGAGTCTTGAAAATGAAAGTGAAGAGAGATTTGATGATGTCAACTTCTTTAATTCTGTAAGTCATAAGACTCGAAGATACAAAGCCATACTGATTGATGAAGCCCAAGATTATCAAGAGCCATGGTTTAGGATCATTCAAGAGCATTTTCTAGCAGATGACGGAGAATTTGTGGTGTTTGCTGATGAGAAGCAAAACATCTACCAGAATCAGTTGGATACTGATAGAAAGGTCAAGGTTCCAGGCATACCAGGCGTATGGAATGAAAGCATGAACCGCCCCTTTCGCTACACAGGAAGATTGATAGCTTTCATTAAGGCATATCAAGCAAGTGCTTTCAAAGCCAAATACTCCTTAGATGAGTTCGAGATACCAATCCAGTCAGAGGCCAATATCGGTGAAAGTGTAATAGACTACGTTTACTTGGATCGTACAACTACGCCTCCACAGATCAAAGAAAAAATACGGCAATACCTAAAGAAGAATATGATTCATCCTTCAGATACCGTAATTCTGAACAGTAGAATCGCACTTCTCAGGGAAATTGACTATCTGATTCGCCAAGGAAACGAAAAAACAGCTACTACATTTGAAACCAAGGAGATATACGACCAGTATTGTAGCAACGGCAATAAGGAATCAAGTTTTAAGGCAATGCTTAAAACAGTCAGGCGCAATAAAAAGAGGCACTTTATGATGAAGACGGGCACCATGAAGATCTCTACCATTCACAGTTTCAAGGGATGGGAAATACAATCTGCAATCGTAATCATCGAACCGGAGGATTGTCAGGATGAATTCGAGACTGAAGAGTTGATTTATACCGGGCTGACCCGGGCTCGAGTTAACCTGCTGATTATCAATGCCGGCAATGCCAAGTATGACCAAATCATTAGACAAGCTATAGGATAGAACAATGAGTAAGAAACCACCCCAATTGCAAGTATCCAACAGAACCGAGCCATCCCAAGAAGAACTTCGCAAGCTTATCAATGAGTTGGTTGATAACAAGCAGTATGATGAGGCTCTGAATTATCTGAACCGATTGATAGAGCATAAAGGGGAAAGCTACTATTATGGATTTAGAGCCTTTGTTTTTGGGAAAAAAGCATATGACCTCAGACAATCGCTACATGACATGGCTAAAGCATTCCAAGATATTGAGTATGCGCTGAGCATGGATCATTCAGAGAGGAATCTCTTGATTAAACGCTATTTGATTGTAGTAGGGTCTGAACTGGATTCGTTCTTCTGGCATTTTTTTGATATTGACTATGAGGCTAATCGCATTGTCAGGCTCCGTGATACTATGCAGCGCAACGGTACTCAGCCTGAAGGCATCAAAGATGTAGATCAACAACGCTTTCTTGATTTGATTAGTGATGAGTCTTATCTGCATGTCCTCGACGAGCTAATAACATTGAACCCAAAGGCCGCTTATTATCAGTGGAGGGCGCAAAAGATATTGAGAATGCTAATGCACCATGAGAAGTCGTTTAGTGGAGAATACAATGTTAGTCTGGCACAACAAGATATCCAAGCAGCTCTTGAAATTGAGCCCAACGCAGAACGCTACAAAATCAAAGTTGACATAGAAATTGCAGCCAAAATGTATAGTCAAGCTCTACATAGCCTTGAGATGGCATATGAGAATGACCTCAATCAGGAAGAATACCTTGGGGAAAAATACGAGATTCTGAAAAAGGCCGGGCGTTTAGAAGCATGCTTAGAATTGCTGTACGAATGGTATAATCTCACAGAGGACAAGGATAATGTATTAGATCTCAAGTTCTTCCTCTTCAATGATCTAAAGGCTTATAAAGAAGCCATAGCTGTGCTAGACAAGATGATATCAACATCAATGCCTTCAATCGTGAACCCAGAGATCTATTTGTCAACAGAAGTATCTGATTTGTCATATGCTCGTAAGCTGGATATTTTGTTGCAGATCCAAGACTATGATTCCTTCGCAGGCCTATTGCATGAATGCTTTCATAAGGGATTACGTATGGCAACAGCATACTATCTTAATGAGTTAATCAAGAATGATCAGCACAGCGTTCTGCTAAAGCATTTTGCAGACAAGGAGCTTGCGAATACAATCATAATGTGGTTCGTCGCCTGTGCATATTCGGCACTAGACAGGTGCAAGGAAGCAAGCAATCTGATAAAAACTATTAATTATGATGAATTGTACGATGCGGCTGATGGATACTTTGATATCTGGAATGGTAAAGGGTTGTTTAACTCCTGCCAATTGTCAAGGACGGATACGGTACCTTTGTTAGTATCAGCAATGCGCCCCAGTAAGATGAACTCATTTCTATTCTTAGAGTTAGTAACGCATCTGGTGCTACCAAAGCGAACAATCATAGACCCTAGAGAATTCCCAGACATAGAGTTAAATCATGACACTGATCGTGCTGAGTATGACGACTCATACTTTTTGAATCTGCGGGCTTATTGCGAGTATCTAAACGCTATAGGTAATTGCCAGGTTAAGGATGATGGGTTAAGCTATAGAATTTCAGAAATTGAGAATAAGATTATGCTGATTCAATCGGTTGATTATAATTCTGCAAAGCTATCGCCAGGAGCCTTTGAGATTATGGCGGCAATCGAAAGAGATTTGTATAAGTGCAAAGATAATCTACACTTGGAATCCATTCATCAAGCCAAGATCGAAGAACGTAACCGCATCATCGCCAACCTCTCCCACAGCATCAAAAACATGCTGAAAGCTGTGATTGGCCCCTTGCAAACTCTCAGAGAGGAGATCCCAGAAAAGGCTGCCATTATTGACAACGCGATTAAGGGTGCCAATCTGATCCGCGAGATCGTGAACGCCATCAATCTCTCATTCAATACTTCGATGGATGAGCTGAATTGGGATGTGCTCAAGCCTGGCAAGGACAGCATGACTTTGCAGGATATGATCGCGGACAGCCTGAAATACTCCATCGGTAATATGTTTGACTTCCGCTATTTCCCGGTGTATGCGGAAAACTATTTCCCGCGTAGCCTGGGCAAGGCAGATTTTGAGGGTATCACCAGTGAATGGAACCAGGCTCAGAGCTCAATCGACATGGTTAAGGACTTCTGTGACCGGCATCTGTTTAAGCTGGAGCTGGATTTGGATGATTCGCGGGATTATCACGTGGGCAACGAGAAAAGCTCTGCCATCAAGCTGATGATCCTCTTCCAGGAGATGATCTTCAACGCGGTGAAATACACCTCCTTCATACCCTTAGAAGAAAGGACAGTGCAGATCTCGCTCACCCGCCATGACGATAAGTTACGCCTGATGGTACGCAACAGCTATTCCGAAAAGGTGCGGGCCAAGACCACCGGCGTAGGCAAGCTGGTGATCGAAAACTTTGCCAAAGTGCTGGGTTGCGAGCCTAAAATAACGACAAAGGACAATATCTATTCCATCGAGATGGAATTTGCCGATATCTGGAGGAAACATGCCCAAGATTCTATACATTGAAGATGAACTCACCAAGAACATCTCTACCATCCAAAAGCTTTTTGCCCCGGTTTTGAAGGACAAGCGCATCAAAAAGGCCTTGAGTGATCTGGAAAACAGCGATCGCTTCTATGCGGAAGATGTGGTGGAGGCCTGTAGTCTGAGCAGTGAATTGGATGTGATCCACAGCTTCCCGCAGGCGGTGGAAAAGGTGCTGGCCCATCACAAAGCCTACGATCTCATCATTATCGATCGCAATCTCAGCCTGCAGGGCTATGATGATGAGCTTAGTCTGCTGTTGAGCAAGATCAATGAAGCATTGCCCCAGTTCAGTGAAGAAAGATTGCTGGATTATTATGAGCGGGAAGGGGATCTGCTGCTCTTGCTGCTCATGCGCCTTGATCCGGCTTATAAGGACAAGACTTACTATCTGACCGCGAATGTCAGCGATGCGCTCCGGGGTTCGTCGGAATTGCAAACCATGCTTGATATGGACAGCTTCTCCAGCCGGCACATCATCGAAAAGGGCTCTTCCGGAGAACAAGTCATTTGCGATATCCTGGCAGACATTAAGGCTTTCCGGATTCAGAATAGTTATCGGGCTCAATGCGGCATTCTTCGCAGCAGGCTGACTGAGGATGATGTGAATAGCTTTGTGAAAATGGTGAGCTATCACATGGCGGATGAGCGCAGCGAATTTGTGTTTGGCATTAGAAAGCTGCTGGATAACCTGCTGCATCATATAGCCTTCCAGATTGGTGAACCGGATGCCGGGTATTGGAACGAAAAGAACAGGAAACAGCTACAGATCAAGTCCTTCATCAAAGGCTTCAAAGCCGGGAACTCGTGGGTTGGCTTACCCGCCTGCGATCAAAAGCATCACATCGGTTACAATTCCATCGTCCGTAATGCCTGCCTTTCCATCTTTGAGATCAGCAGCGATTGCGGGATCCATGAATTGAGCAAAGCCATTGATATCGAGAGCCTGAGCACGGCAAGCCTATCCAAATACACAATGCAATCCCTGCTCAATCAAATCTGTGATGTGATCATCTGGTACGATGTAGCGATGGATATCCTGGCTGGGAGATAGTAAGAGTCTTTGCATTCAGATTCGGATATGCCGTCATTACAACAGGACTCAAAGTTGGCGGTGGGAGACCTTGTGCTAACTGAAATGTCGTGCCGATGGCACTCAAAACAATTGTGTTAAAACCGTTTGCTATCTAAAATGTCGTCCCGCTGGGACTCATCACGGTTCATGCTTTTGATCATGCTAGCTAAAATGCCGTGCCGGACTCACTCAATTCTCAATCACATACCGATAGCCCAGCACCGGTACCGGCACCTCGCAGACCGTCAGGATCTTGCGATCGACCAATTCCCCGCCCATGGCGGCATAAAAGCCTGTGGAGCGGTTCTTTTCTGCCACCCACACGATCATGGTGCGGCGCGAATCCTGCTTCATCAGTTCCACAAAGCGCTTGAAGAGTGCCTTGCCAATCCCCCGGCCTTGGAACT
>JALNYD010000159.1 GCA_023230025.1 Candidatus Cloacimonadota bacterium
TGGATATTGTTTAAGATAAGTTGCTCATCGCCACAGGTGATTTTACTGATTGGTGCCATATAAGTGCGGGATTCTCCTGATTCGGCCAAAGTTCCCCAGACACCCTGGGGATCATCCGTATTGATCCTGGAAAAACCCATGAGAGAGAAGATATTGTACTTGACTAATTCGGGTCCAACTACTTCTTCTTCAACTACAGTAATGTCTTCAGGTCCTGCGGCAAATGACAGGTTTTCCTGAAGACAGGAATATTCAGAAATATCCCCTCCCCCGAATCGAAAATATGCAAAGGTGTGATAGATGGGATCCACCAAGTCCATGGTGAAAGCATCCCCGTCTCCATGAATAAAGCCGGGATCGTCAAGGTCAAATGACCAGTGGGCAAAACCATCGGCTTCCATGTTCTTATAAAACAGCCTGAAACTGCCAGTTGCTTGTCCAACTAAAACATGGGGGATAAGCGTTAAGAGACATATAACTAACAACAAAACCAAACGAGATGACAAAATGCTTCGTTCCATGATTCCTCCTGCAACTTGCATTTAACATACCTCAAAATTATCCTGTTGCTGTGAGCAGCGGGATGTATCTCAACACAAGTCAAGAATCGAATCAGGAAAAAAACAGTCAAGGCATTTCTTCGAGTAACTACAAAGTCTCTTCAATTCGGATTATTCAGGTTTGCCAAAAACTAGTTGACTGAATTGGCGCTCTACAAATAGTGTGCAAAAAACTATCATTCCGAACAAGGAGAATCAATGGCTTACAACAAGATGAAAACAGACTTACAGCAGCTCTTTGCTGAACTCAAGGAGCAAGGGCTTTACAAGAATGAACGTATTCTCACTACTCCTCAGGGTGCCGAGATCGGCGTGGCTGGCGGAGTAAAAGCTCTGAACTTTTGTGCCAATAACTATCTGGGCCTGGGTAATCACCCAGAAGTGATCAAGGCTTCTCAGGAAATCATGAATAAATGGGGTTATGGTCTTGCTTCTGTGCGCTTTATCTGCGGAACCCAACAGATTCACAAAGATCTGGAAGCTGCAGTATCAAAGTTTTTGGGCACCGAAGATACCATTCTTTATGCTGCCTGTTTTGATGCTAATGGTGGCGTGTTTGAACCGCTTTTAGGTGAAGATTCCGCTCTGATCTCCGATGAGCTGAACCATGCTTCCATTATCGATGGAGTGCGGTTGTGCAAAGCTAAACGCTATCGCTACAAACACTCCAATATGCAGGAACTGGAAGATGCTCTCAAAGATTCTCAGGATATGAAGTATCGCTTGATTTGCACTGATGGTGTATTTTCGATGGATGGCGACATGGCGAAGCTTGATCAAATCTGTGATCTGGCTGATAAATATGATGCTCTTGTGATGGTTGACGATAGCCATGCTACCGGTTACATTGGCAAGACCGGACGCGGTACTCCAGAGCAGTTTGGAGTGATGGATCGCGTGGATATCATCACCACTACTTTTGGCAAAGCCATGGGTGGCGGTAATGGTGGTTGCACCAGCGGGCGCAAGGAAATCATTGAGCTGCTGCGTCAGCGTAGCCGTCCCTACCTCTTCTCAAACACCCTGGCTCCTGCCATCGTTGGCGCAACCATGAAGGTGCTGGAGTTGCTTACTTCTTCCACTGAACTGCGCGACAAAGTGTGGGACAACGCCAAATACTTCCGCAGCAAGATGATCGAAGCTGGCTTTGACATCGTTGAAGGAAACACCGCGATTGTTCCTGTCATGCTGTATGACGCTCCGCTGGCCATCAAGATGGCGGATATGCTGCTCAAAGAAGGCGTATATGTGATTGGTTTTGTATATCCCGTAGTACCAAAGGGTAAAGCCCGTATTCGCGTACAACTTTCCGCAGCTCACAGTCATGCTGATCTGGATAAGACGATTGCCGCCTTTATCAAGATCGGTAAAGAACTTGGCCTGATTAAATAACTAATGCGCAATGGGGTGATATTTCTGGTTCCGGTGCCGATTGGCAACCTCAGAGATATCACCCTGCGTGCTTTGGACATCCTGGCAGAAGTACCCCTGATCGCCTGTGAGGATACGCGTAAGACGGCATTCCTCTTGGGTGAACACAATATTCCTATTCCCAAATTAGTCAGTTTTCACAAATTCAATGAACGTAGCCGGGAAGATATGCTGTTTCAGCATCTGGAATCCGGGCAGAATCTAGCGATCGTCTCTGATGCTGGCTCTCCTGCCATTTCTGATCCGGCTTTGGGCATCGTAAAAAAGGCAGTGGCAATGGGCATCGATGTCATAGCTCTGCCTGGGCCTACAGCTCTGATTCCTGCATTTAGTGTATCCGGATTTGGCGACAGCCGTTTCCAATTCCTGGGCTTTTTGCCTACCAGGAAGAAGGAACTGGATTCCCTGCTAAAGGAGCTGCTCACATATCCCTATCCCACTGTGATTTATGAGAGTGTGCATCATCTGCGCAACACTTTGGAGAATCTCCATCGGGTTCTGGGTGACCGCCAGATATCAATCAGCCGTGAGATCAGTAAACTCTTTGAAGAGTGCCTGCGGGGATCACTGAGGGAAATCCTTGAAGACTATCAGATTACTGAAAAGGGGGAGTTCGTAATCGTGATCGCGGGGGCTAATCC
Source organism: Candidatus Cloacimonadota bacterium (assembly GCA_023230025.1). Lineage (GTDB taxonomy): Bacteria > Cloacimonadota > Cloacimonadia > Cloacimonadales > Cloacimonadaceae > UBA5456. Next base: position 2,633 of record JALNYD010000159.1, read on the forward strand.
TGAGATCCAGGTTTTCCCCAATCCAGAGGCAGAAGCATTTCTGGAGCAGAACAAGGATATGAAAAGCAAGCCTCTGGCCGTACTAATGGCGGAACACTTTGGGATCAGCAAAAACCAGGCCTATGAATACATCACCAGGCAGAGAAAAGCGTGAAGCCCTTTTTACTCTTTGATTTTGACGGCACTCTGGCAGATTCCATCGAACTGGGTCTGAATATCGCAAACAAACTGGCACCCAGATTTGGCATTGATGAACTCAGCAAAGAGGATTTTGAGCGCATTCGCTCAATGACTATTCCCAAAGCATTGAAAATGCTGAAGATTCCCTTTTACAAACTACCCAAAGCCATTCCCTACGCATTGCTGGAGTATCGTCATCTAATTCATGAGTTACATCCCTTCGATGGCATTCACGATATGCTACAGGAACTCAAGACCATGGGTTGCCGTATGGCGCTGTTGAGCTCGAATAGCAAGGAGAATCTCAATCACTTTCTGGATCAGTATGATCTCAACTTCTTCGAATGGGTGGAAGGCACTTCAGGAATCTTAAAGAAGCATAGCAGTATCCGCAAGCAATTGAAAAAGCATAAGTTGGAACCGAAAAATGTAATCTATGTGGGAGATGAGATTCGTGATGTGATTGCGGCACATAAATGTGGCCTAAGGATAATCGCAGTTAGCTGGGGCTTTCACACCGTGGACCTCCTGAGTAGTGAGAATCCTGACTTTCTGGTGGATAATCCTGAGCAGATCGTACAATTGATGCGCTATAACAACCTTTGAGTCGGGTAGTGGGATTAACTGTGAATCAGGGTCTTCCGACTCCATAGTAGCTGAAGCCCATGGCTCTCACTTGAGCTGGATCGTATTGATTACGTCCATCAAAGATAACCGGAGTATTTAGCAACAGCTTGATTTTGGCAAAATCGGGATAACGGAATTGCCTCCATTCTGTGATCAGGAGCAGGGCGTCGCAACCCTCTAATGCGCTGTATTCATCTTCACAGAGTGTTAGCTGCGGATTTGCACCCAGCAGCCTTTGCGCTTCCTGCATGGCGACTGGATCATAAGCTTGTACGCTTGCTCCCAGTTCGCTGAGGGCGTTGATGATCACAATTGCCGGGGCTTCACGCATGTCATCAGTTTGAGGTTTGAAGGCCAATCCCCATAGGGCAAAGCGTTTTCCGGAGATGTCCCCGCCAAAATGCTGTTTGATTTTCTCCACCATCATTTTCTTCTGATCGCGGTTTACATCTTCTACTGCTTTGAGGATGCGGCTGTCATAACCAACCTTGCCGGCCATATGGATCAGGGCTTTGATATCCTTGGGGAAACAGCTTCCGCCATAACCCACACCCGGATAGATGAACTTGTATCCAATCCGGCTGTCACTGCCAATGCCGTTGCGAACTTCTTCCACATCTGCCCCATAAGCCTCGCAAAGTCCGGATATCTCATTGATGAAGGATATCTTGGTGGCAAGCAAGGCATTGGCAGCATATTTGGTCATTTCTGCCGAGCGAATGCTCATCACGATCACCCGGTCATGAGTACGGCAAAATGGAGCGTAAAGCTTGCGCATGACCTCTGCAGCGTGCTGGCTATCAGTGCCTATTACCACCCGATCGGGCTTCATGAAGTCCTCTATGGCTGCACCTTCTTTGAGGAATTCCGGATTTGATACAACATCAAAATCCAGCTCCATTCCGCGATCATCCAGCTTCTTCTGGATCTTTGCTTTCACCATGTCCGCCGTTCCAATGGGGACTGTAGATTTATCCACGATCACTTTGTAGCTATCCATATATGTAGCAATCTCTTCCGCTGCAGCCAACACGTGCGATAGATCCGCACTACCATCTTCATCAGGAGGCGTGCCAACTGCGATAAAGAGGACTGAAGCCTGCTGCACTGCAGTTTTGAGATCAGTGGTAAAAGTGATGCGGCCAGCTTCCATATTGCGATGAACCATGGCTTCCAAACCGGGTTCGTAGATGGGAATCTGACCTGCTTTGAGCATCAGGATTTTGCTTTCATCATTGTCAACACATACGACGCTATTACCCATGTCTGCAAAGCAGGCACCACTGGTGAGACCTACATATCCTGAACCAATTACAGCTAATTTCATAATGGACTAACTCCTGTGTTTGAAATATTCGATCACTTCAGAAATACCTTCTGAGAGTGAATACTGGGGCTTCCAGCCCAGAATACCACGGGCTTTATCAATTCTCAGTAGAGACCTGTGCAGATCACCTTTGCGGGCGTCAGCATGTTTGGGCTCAATTTGCAGATGCAGTTGCTTGCAGATTTCCAGGTATAGAGTCCTGGTGCTGGTTTCGATGCAGGTGCCAATGTTAAAAGCCTCTGTTGAGCCTTTCTGAAGAGCCAGAAGATTGGCACTGACCACGTCTTTGACAAAGACATAGTCACGGATCATGCCATCTGGTTCATCAGGATAGGCATTCAAAGTAGGAGTTTCACCCGCTAACAGCTTTTCCACAAAGATAGAAACCACGCCTGCTTCACCATGCGATACCTGGCGCGGGCCATAGACATTGGCGTAGCGAAGGACAGTGTAATCCAGACCGTAGGTATGGTGATAGAAATACAGGTAATCTTCACCGACCATCTTGTTGATGGCATAGACAGAAAGGGGTTTGGGGCTGTAGGTCTCGGAAGTGGGATACTCTGTTGCTTCGCCATACATGGCGCCACCGGAGGAGATGTAGATCACTTTCTTCACTTTATGCTGAACACAGCATTGCAGGATGTTGATCAGTCCCTTCACATTGATTTCAGCATCGGTCAAGGGGTCTTCAACCGAGAGCGGGACAGAGATCTGGGCGGCATGATGATCCACGATATCAGGTTGCTCAATGGCAAACACATCTTCCAGACGCGGATCGCAGATATCCAGTTCATAGAACTTGGCCTGGGGATTCAAATTGTGAGGGTATCCGGTGCGGAAATTATCCACGATAACCACTTCATGTCCAGCTTTGATAAAGGCATCAGCTACGTGCGAAGCGATAAATCCGGCTGCTCCTGTGATCAGTATCTTCATGATTCCTCCTCCACTATCTCGTATTCTCCGATTATCTTTACGTGCTTGGGATCAACGCTCATCAACACAGCCTGACGGAGGATTTCCACCTGCAAGCGCACTTCTGAGATCTTTTCGTGGCTTTCCACCACACCCCGGGTGCCTTTCAAAGCCCCTTCGGTGATCTCCACTTCCAAACCTTTGGAAAGCCACATGGTCGGCACCAGATCAACTTCATGCCTGGTTACACCACAGATTCTTCCCAGTTCCTGTAATAGTTGATGCTGGTTTCCCACACGGATGAAGCGCACTGCCAGCCCTGAAATGGCGATCTTTTCACGATCAAGAGGGCCCAAAATGGCAAAGAGATATCCTGGAAACATCGGAAGCGTGGTCACTACCTTTCGTCTTTGATACACTCGCTTGTGTTTGATCTGGGGCAGGTAATAGTTGATCAGGCGTTTGCCCAGGTAATCAGCTAAGCGTTTTTCACAGCGAGGTTTACAATGAATGACTACCCAGCGATAGTTCTCATCTTCAGGAACCTTTAGTTCGCCAAAGAGTTCGTTGATGATCACCGGTTTGTGGGTTGCCAATGGACTATCCTCGTTTTAATAGCGGTAATGATCCGGTTTATAGGGGCCGTCCAGGGGCACACCAATGTAGTCTGCCTGTCGTACACTGAGGTGAGTAAGCTGAACCCCGAGCTTGGGGAGATGCAGTCTAGCCACTTCTTCATCAAGAATCTTGGGTAAAGTAAACACTCCCAATTCATGTGGGTTCTGCCACAGATCCATTTGAGCCAACACCTGATTGGTAAAGGAACAGCTCATCACAAAGGAAGGATGCCCGGTGGCATTGCCCAGATTGACCAGGCGCCCCT
>JALNYD010000160.1 GCA_023230025.1 Candidatus Cloacimonadota bacterium
AGAAGAAGCCATCCCCGCCTATAGTTTGGTTGAGTATGGAGTAGAAACCTCCTGGTTACCGGAAATAGAACTTCCTGATACTCCTACACAGATTAGCCTGATCGCAAGCTTGAGTTCGGAATATACGGAGAACGACACTTTGCAAATCAACAACCTGATCACCAGGTCTTATGGGGTGTTTGCCGATGAGATGCCTGTTATTCTGATCGAGAACTTCTTGCGGCAGGATGAAACCGGAGTGATTTGCACTTTGCAGGATGCCGTGATAAATGAACACCATCAACGAATCAACTATTACCCTATCCTGAGCGACAGCTTGTCAAACCTACAGGCTCAGCGCCGCTTCAACTGGTATCAATTCAATTCTGTACCCCGAACCGTAGCACTCGGAGATAAACGCATAACTGGATTTCGGGAGGATTACTCTGAATTGTTTTCAACGCTCATCAGTGATGTGCAATCCAGGCGTACCTTTGTTAGCAGTTCAAGCTGTAGCACTGTCCCGGTTGAAGGCAGTGAGAGCATTCAGGTGGAGATCCAGCTAAGCAATGCCCAGACAGATCTCTACAGCGGATCGGGGCAGGGCATTATGAGTGGCAGTCGCTTTTTCGTGGCACTGGTAAAGAAGTTTCTTGGGGATGGCTATGAGAGCTATACCCTGGATCGCTTTATCAGCTTTGCGGATACCATTGGTATTGCCATGAGTGCTGGAAGCTCTTTCAGCAAAATATACAGTTTCAGTTCCAGCGGGATTACCAATGGTGAACTTGTGGATAATTATCGTTTGATTTACTGGTTACAGGGAGTTGGAGGAGGACGCATCCACTATGCAAACTTCTGTGATTTCCGTCCTGAGACCTATGTAAGCAACAGCGATCCCCTGCCTCCAGTTCCCAGCATCAGAATCTGGCCCAATCCAGCTTCCCCATCCTTTGGAATCAACATCGAAGCCAAGGATTTAGTCAATGGCAGTATTAGTGTTTTCAATATCAGAGGGCAGAAGCTATGTCAGCTGGACGATTTTAAGGGGCAGCATACTTTGCCGGAAACAACATTTCCCGCTTCCGGCATCTACATCATTCGCTTCAGTGATACTATGGGGCGCTCAATCAGTAAAAGAATCAGTATTATAAAGTGAGATTATGGAACACATATTAGTAAGTGAACTTCATCAATATGAAGGTAAAGAGATCAGTGGCTTCTATCTGGCCAGTGAAAAAGACCTTCGGGAAGGCAAGGGAGGTCCATATTTGCGCCTCCGTTTGCTGGATCTTAGTGGCCAGGTAGCGGGCAATGTTTGGAAAGATGCTGCCAATATGGCCAGTCAGTTTAATGCCGGGGATGTTATCCATCTGAAGGCTAATGTAGTAAGTTTCAAAGGACAGATCCAGCTTTCGGTCACCGAGCTACGCTTTGCCGATAAGAGCGAATTTGACATTGCCCTATTTATGGCGCGCAGCAGATTTGCGCCTGAGTTACTGGCAGAGCGATTCTGGGGCTATGTGGACAAAGTGGACAACGAATATCTGAATCGCTTGCTGCACCTGATCTTTGACAACAAGGATTTCTTCAAGACCTATCTTGAAGCCCCTGCCGCTAAAGGGTGGCATCACAACTATATGCATGGCTTGATCGAACATAGTGTGGCGGTTGCGTCTCTGTGTGAGTTTTGCAGCTTACTATATCCCATCTCCTTTGATCTCACCGTTGCGGGAGCACTTTTGCACGATGTTGCCAAGGTTTGGGAATACTCCGGGCAAGGTGCCTATGAGTTTACCGATAGAGGCCGTTTGATCGGGCATCTGAGCATGAGCGACGAGCTTGTGCTTACCAAAGCGAAAGAGATCCCCGGTTTCCCGGAGGATTTGCTGCTCAATCTGCGTCATTTGATCCTCTCCCACCATGGTGAATATGAAAAGGCTTCAGTTCGTTTGCCTCAAACCCTGGAAGCAATCGTATTGCATCACTGTGACAATTTGGATGCCCAATCCGCCGGAGTCTCGCAACTGGTAACTGCCGCCCCTCCAGAAGCTGTGTGGAGTGAATTTGATAAATTGAACAACCGTTACTACCGTTTAGTCCGGTTGTAGATAATCCAAACTATGTTTCAAACCTCTGTTTTAGCCAGCGGAAGCAAGGGAAACGCCATCCTCGTACGCAGCAAAGATACTTCCATCATAGTTGATGCCGGGATCAGCATGAAGCGCATCTATGAAGCTCTGCAGGCTTTGAAGGTGCCAAAAGAAAGCATCAGAGCGATCATCATCTCCCATGAGCATTCCGACCATACCCGAGGGGCAGGAGCACTATCCCGAAGCTTGAAAATACCGGTGCTGGTGACTCCAGATACCTATGCTTATTGCAGCCACAAGCTTGGAGCCTTGTATGAGCGCTTGATCTATTTTGAACAAGGCTCAAGCTTTGAAGTGGGTGACATCCTGGTGCATCCTTTCAGTTCTTCACATGATGCCATTGATAGCAGCAATTTCTGCTTTGAGCACGATGATAAGAAGCTTGGACTGGCCATTGATCTGGGTTATCCCTCCCGGCTTACGATCCATAAACTGAGTGGAGCCAGCACCTTGATTCTGGAAAGCAACCATGATCTTACCATGCTGATGGAAGGCCCCTATGATTGGGCCTTGAAAATGCGCGTGAAAAGCGATACCGGGCATCTTTCCAATGACCAGGCCGTGGGCTTGCTATCCCAAATCCTGCATCCAGGACTCCAAACCATCATCCTTGCTCACCTGTCCGAAACCAATAATCATCCGCAGCTTGCATTCAAATTGATGCAGGAATATCTGGATAGCATTCGCAGTGATATTCGTTTGTTTGTTGCTGCGCAGGATAATCATACTCCTCTGATAGAGGTATAGATCAAGGTTTTTTAATGATTTCCGTATGGGGATTAACCCCAAACCTGATTAATATGAACGACACTCGGCTGAGTGAAGCCGATCAAACCACCCATATTCCAAGGGAGCAATTACATGTCCGTGAATAAAACAGTATTCATCACGAAAGCCTCTGGGCAAGAGGAAGCATTTGATATAGACAAGTTGCGGGTTTCATTGCAAAATGCCGGAGCTACGGAGGCTGCAATTGCGGAAGTATCGGCAGATATCCAGGATTGGATCTATCCCGGAGTAAGCACCGGCAAGATATACTCCCGTGCTTTCAAGATACTGAAACAAGTTAACACCTCCGGAGCGTTGCTTTACAGGCTAAAAAAATCCCTTTTCGAGATGGGCCCCAGCGGCTATCCCTTTGAGCATTTCATCGGAGAGATTTTTAGACGTCAGGCTTTTCAGGTAAAAGTGGGAATCGTTATTGATGGTGCTTCGGTGAGCCATGAGATGGATGTTGTGGCATCAAAGGATAACACCCAGATACTGGGTGAGTGCAAGTACTCACACAATCAGGGCTTTAGCGTAAGTGTTCAGGTTCCGCTTTATGTGCATTCCCGGGTAAACGATATCGTCGCCAAATGGCAGAACGAACCGCAGCATCAAGGCAAAGACTTCAAGATCTGGATTTTTACCAACGGCCGTTTTTCGCCTGACTCAATTGAGTACAGCAAATACTACGGGATTCAACTGATGGGATGGAATTACCCGCCGGAAGCATCGTTGAAGCAAATCATCCAGCGCGAAAGGATGTTTCCCATCACGATCATGAGCAATCTGAGCAAAAGCGATAAACACGAACTCATGGCTCGGGGGATTGTAACCTGTAAACAGCTTGCAGAGCAACCCGACATTCTGCAGCGAATGTCCTTCAGTCAAAGGAAGATTCGTTTGCTACAAAAAGAACTGGAAGTGTTGATGAAGATGCCGGACCTGCCAGCATAAACGTGCTTTACAAGATTAGCCCAAGAGTAATCAGACTTCTTTCAGCCATCCTTCAATAATGGTAGTCTCATAGCTTCCCCCGCTCCTGCTTATGTAGGTTTTATTCTATCTACATCAGCATCGCCGGGTCAACATCAATCTGCACAAAGATGCCTTTGGGGGTTTTCCCGGCTTTAAGCAATGTATCAATAGCCTTCTTAACCAGTTGGGCTGTTCTGGCTTTGATGATGATGTGATGCCGGAATTGCTGGTTGATTCTGGCAAAGGGAGCTGGGCTGGGTCCCAGGATCTGGGTGTCCGAATCTATCAAATCCTGGCAGATCGTATCCAAACTGTGCAGATATATCAGCAGTTGCTCCTGATTAATGCTTAGATAGAGTATGCGGGCAAGACGGAAATAGGGGGGGTAACAAAGTCGCTGCCGGTAGCTTAGTTCCTCTGTGGCAAAGGCAACAAAATCTTGCTTACTCGCATTGACAATCGCATAATGCTCGGGATTGTAGGTCTGGATGATCACCTCTCCGTTCTTGTCAGCCCGACCACTGCGTCCAGCAACCTGGGTCAACAATTGAAAAGTACGTTCCGATGCTCGGAAATCAGGAATATTCAGGCTGATATCCGCGTTAATTATTCCCACCAGAGTCACGTTGGGAAAGTCCAGTCCCTTCGAGATCATCTGAGTCCCCAAAAGGATATCGATCTCTTCATTCTTCATGCGTTTATACATGGATTTGCTGTTCAACCTGGAACTATCCGAATCCATTCTGAGGATCCTGGCAGATGGATAGAGCAGGTGCAGCATTTGTTCAACTTTCTGGGTCCCGGGGGAGCCATAAGCAAAGCTGAACGAATTGCAGGAAGGGCATTTGCGGGGAGTGGGGTAGAAGTGCCCGCAATAGTGGCATTGCATCTCTTCGCGGTCGCGATGATAGTACATACTGATCTCGCAGTTGGGGCAGGAAATCAGTTTGCCGCATTTCAAGCACTGCACAAAGGATGAATAGCCCCGCCGGTTTTGAAACAGGATCACCTGTTCCTTACGTTCCAGGCGCTCCAGAATCGCTTTGGCAAGCGGATCAGAGAGCAATTCTCCACTCTCCTGTTCACACAGGTTGATAATCTTCACAGAAGGGAGGCGATAGTTGAGGGGTCTTTGCCCCAGAGTATGCAATCTATACTTGCCAGTTTGTGCATTGTACCAGCTTTCAAGAGCAGGAGTGGCAGAGCCCAAAACGATCTGGGCATTCTGCAGCTTGGCTCTTACAACTGCCAAGTCCCTTCCCTGATATCTGGGTTGATTATCCTGTTTGTATGATTGTTCGTGTTCTTCATCCACAATGATCAATCCCAGATTCTTTACCGGGGCAAAGATCGCGCTACGGGCTCCGATGATGATCCGGCATTCTCCCGCGGTAATTTTCTGCCATTGGGCAAAGCGTTGAGCATTGGTGAGCTGGGAATGCTGAATCGCCAGGACATCTCCAAAACTACTATCAAAGCGATCAACCATTTGCGGAGTCAGAGCGATTTCCGGAATCAGAAAGATCACGCCTTTACCATCCTGTATATAGCGACGGATCAGCTCGATGTAAATCTCTGTTTTCCCGCTTCCGGTAATGCCATAGAGCAGATGCACGCAGTAGTTTCCATACTCTGCCATTATCTCTTGTATAGCTTGAATCTGTGCATCATTGAGCTTGATCTTTTTTGGGGGGCTGGAGGGATCCCGTTGCAGGAGTGGGTTTTCGATGGCTCTGGCTTTGATCTGGATCAGTTCCTTTTTTACCAGAGCTTTAACCGTGCTATAGCTGATGCGGTCACTAATCTCTGCCATGGCAAAGGATTGTCCATAATCTTTGAATATCTCCCAGGCTTCCCGCTGCCGCAAGGGCAGTTCCTGAGGATCAAACTCTGGTTTCAGCACTTCAATGAAGTTCAGGATTCGTGGTTTATCCCTATGTTTGATCTTGGTATCCAGTTCAATCAAAGCCTGGGCTTCTGCGAGCAGTGCTTTTTTGTAAACCGGATAGGAGGGGTAGAGTTTCTTGATATCACTCAGGGGCAGTTTTGATTTCCCTTCCAAAGCCTGATGCAATACTTTGAATTCCACAGGTACCTCGCTGCCGATCCAGCTCGCCTGAGCATCGATATCAGCCTGCAGCTTTGCCGGCAGCATGGCAAACAGCGCCTTACCCACAGAGCAGTGATAGTATTCTGCCATCCATACTGCTAAATCCATCAGCTCCTGGGGCAGGATCGGGCAATCATCAAGAACTTCGGCAATCTCCTTGCAGGCAAAGCTTGGCGCTGGGATTTCCGCCGAACAGATGCCCAGAACCAGCTTGGCATTCAAGGGAACCAGAACCCTGGCTCCGCAACTGATCCGATCCCGGCTCACATAGCTGAACTCCCTAACGATACTAAGCGGTAAATGAACTTTGTAGTAATGCATAAAGGATGGATATTAGCCGGGACAAATCTGTCAAGATGGAAATAATACTGCGAGCTCGAAAAAAAGGCTTGACAAGGCTTAAGTGATTGTGCAAGATATTTATACAAGCATGTAAACGGCCTTGCTTAGGCCTCAACACCAGTAAAGAAGGAGATACCATATGTTACAGATAATCCAATTCACAAACTTGAAAGACATGGATAAAGTTA
>JALNYD010000161.1 GCA_023230025.1 Candidatus Cloacimonadota bacterium
CCCACAGGGAATTATGCCAGTCTCTTACATGAGATACCTGTTTTCTGGAGAGCCGTATGCGGGAGAACCGCACGTACGGTTCGGAGGGAGGGGAGCCCGGTAACGGATCGCTCCCCTACCCCTATCGGGCTACGTTACTGGCACGTTACGGGCTACGTTGGGGGTTTTCCTCAAAAAACCATTTGACAGAATCGGCGTCTCACATTCTTGTGTCACAATGAAGTAAATACGCGGAAAGCGTATAGCACAAGTCCCATATTTTGCAGGGGCTTATAGTTCTTTAGGAGGAATAATGATATCCTACTATCAGGATACTCTTGATGAGTATCGTGGTGGCTACTGCGCAAGTGGTGGCCGACAAACTTTAAAAACAAGCCAGAGGCAGATCCCTGAGATTGCGAAGCGGAGCTTTATTCAGCATTTGTTAAGCGTTGCGGGCGAAATTTGCCTTTTAAGTGGAGGTTCCAGTGAGTAAACAGGAAAATCGTATTCGGATCAAGTTGAAAGCTTATGACCATCGTTTATTGGATCAATCTGTAGCGGAAATAGTGAAAAGCACTCGCAATACTGGCGCCAAGGTTGTTGGACCGATTCCGCTTCCCACAGATCGTACAATATACACGATTTTACGTTCACCTCATTCCGACAAGAAATCACAAGACCAATTCCAGATGTTGGTTCACAAACGTTTGATTGACATTTTGAATCCCACTCAGCAGACCACCAATGCTTTGAAGAAGCTCAGTCTGCCTGCGGGAGTTCATGTGGAGATCAAGGCAAACACCAGGAGCTAAGCATGATCGGACTTATCGGAAAGAAAATTGGTATGACGCAGATATTTGATGCCAGCGGCAAAGTGATCCCGGTTACAGTGATCCAGGCTGGTCCATGCAAAGTGATCTGCAAACGTACAATCGCGGAGAATGGTTATCAGGCTCTGCAACTGGGCTATGAAGAGATTCCAGAACGCAAGGTTTCCAAGCCCATGCAGGGACATTTTAAGAAACACGGTAGTGCAAATTACCGTCATGTAAAAGAATTCCGTCCCAAATTTGACCAGCAGCTTGCCGACTATCAGGTTGGAGATGAGCTGAAAGTGGACATGTTTGGAGAAATGGATACTGTAACAGTGACTGCAAAATCCAAGGGTCGCGGTTACACAGGTGTGATGAAGCGTCATGGATTTGGCGGATTCATCTCAACCCACGGCTCGCATGAATCATTTCGCGGACCCGGTTCCATTGGTCAATGTGCCCAGCCTTCACGCGTGTTTAAGGGTGTGAAGATGGCTGGTCAGCATGGCAACACCCAGGTTACCACCCGTCATCTGGATGTAGTCAGAGTGGATACCGAACGCAATTTGATAATGATCAAGGGCGCAGTTCCTGGTCACCGCAATTCGCTGGTGATTGTACAGAAGGAACAATAGGGGGATTGTAATGGTAAAAGCAAAGAAATTCAATATCCAGGGCGAAATGATTGGCGAAGTGGAACTTCCGCTGAGCGTATTCGACGTGGATGTAAACTCTCCCAAAGTGCTCTTGCATGAAGTGGTTACCATGTATCTTGGCAATCAGCGTCAGGGCACTGTGCAAAAGAAGAACCGTTCAATGACTCAGGGAAGCACCCGCAAGCTTTTCAAGCAGAAAGGTACTGGCAATGCCCGCGTTGGAACACGTCGTTCACCCGTACGTGTTCATGGTGGAAAGGCGTTTGCGATCTATCCTAAGGATTGGTATCGTCCGATTCCTCGCACCAAGAAGCGCATGGCACTCAAGGTTGCTCTTACTGATCGTGCTCGTGAAGGTCGCGTCTATGTGATCGAAGGCCTCAGTTTTGATGCTCCCAGCACCAAAGCTGCCCTGAACATCATCAATAGAGTAAGTCCAGAACGTGGACGCAAGCTGGTGGTTACCGATGGAAACATGAACTCCACCGTGAAGAGCTTCACCAATATTCCTGATGTGATGACCAATCGGGCTGATTCTCTGAATGCCTATGAAGTGTTGAAGAGCAGCTACGTCATCCTCAGTGCGGAAGCTCTGAAAAAAGTTGAGGAGGTATTCAGCAAATGATACATCCGCGTAATATCCTGATCGCGCCGGTTATTACTGAGAAATCCAGTAATCAACTGGCCAGCAACAATACATATACCTTCAAGGTATCGATAAACGCCAACAAGATTGAGATCGCCAAGGCCATCGAACACATCTTTTCAGTGAAAGTTCTGGCCGTCAATACCATCCGTATGATGGGCAAACCGAAACGTTTGGGTCGTTACAATGGCAAGCGTCCGGATTGGAAGAAAGCGATCGTAACCCTGCGCGAAGGCGATAAAATCGCCGATTTTGAAGTATAGGAGAAAACATGGGAATCAAACATTACAAACCAACCACCCCAACGCTCCGCTTCCGCACGGGTTATAAGTTTGAAGAGATCACTTGCAGCACCCCTGAAAAATCTCTGCTCAAACCCAAAGCGAAATCCGGCGGACGCAACAACCGTGGGCGCATCACCTGCCGTCATCGTGGTGGCGGGCACCGTCAACATTATCGTATCATCGATTTCAAGCGGGATAAGATTGGGATTCCAGCCAAAGTGGCGACCATTGAATACGATCCCAACCGCACCGCTCGCATCGCATTACTGCACTATGTAGATGGCGAAAAACGTTACATCATCGCTCCCGATGGACTGGAAGTAGGCAGCAAGGTCATGAGTGGTCCCGATGCTGAAGTGGCAGTCGGCAACGCATTACCACTGGAAAGGATTCCTTTGGGTAGTGTGGTTCACAACATCGAGCTGAAGAAAGGCCGTGGCGGACAGATTGCCCGTAGTGCTGGAGCTTTTGCTCAGGTTGTGGCCAAAGACGGTGATTACGTACACGTAAAGATGCCTTCGAACGATGTGCACCTCATTCGCAAGGAATGTCTTGCCACCATGGGTCAGGTCAGCAATCCGGATCATTCATTGATCAAGATTGGTAAAGCCGGACGCAAACGCTGGATGGGAATCCGTCCAACTGTTCGTGGTGTGGCAATGAATCCTGTGGATCACCCAATGGGTGGTGGTGAAGGTAAAACTTCCGGTGGTGGACATCCTGTATCCCCCTGGGGCAAACCAGCCAAGGGCGGAAAAACCCGTAAAACCCGCAAGTATTCCGATAAGTACATCGTGAAAGCGGTTAAAAAGAGATAGTGTGAGGATATAGATAATGTCACGTTCAATTAAAAAAGGCCCATTCGTTGACGAACATCTGATGAAGAAAGTGATAGTCCTCAACGATGAGAACAAGAAGAGTGTGATCAAGACCTGGAGCCGTCGTTCGATGATAACTCCGGATTTCATCGGCCACACCTTTTCCGTGCATAATGGTCACAAGTTTGTGCCCGTGTATGTAACTGAGAATATGGTAGGTCACAAGTTGGGAGAGTTTTCCCCCACCCGTACATATCGTGGCCACAAAGAAAAGAAGAAAAAAGGCAGATAGGAGATAAGAAATGGAAGCAACAGCTAAATTGCGTTTCGCTCGTGGTTCTGCCCGTAAAGCCCGTCTCGTATTGGATACCATCCGCTACAAGCGCGTAAGCGAGGCTCAGAACATTCTGCGTTTCTCACGTCGCAGAGCAGCCGGTATCATCTATAAAGTGCTGGAATCCGCAATCGCCAATGCCCAGGTGAAAGATCCCAAGATTGATCTTTCGCAGGTATTTGTAACTCAGGCAATGGCTGATGAGGGTCCTCAAATGAAGCGTTTCATGCCCAGAGCTCAGGGAAGAGCCTTTATGATCAGGAAGCAAACCTGTCATATTTCCCTGGAAATCCAAAGCTTAGAGTAGGAGGAATACCTTGGGACAGAAAATACACCCCATCCTGTATCGCATCGGAGTGAATAAAGAAACAGATTCCATCTGGTTTGCTCAAGGCACTGCCTACGTAGATTCCCTCCAGGAAGATATCAAGATCCGGAAATATATTCACAAGCGTCTGGCCGACAAGATGGTCTCGAAGGTGAAGATATTCCGCAGAACCAGCTCAATCTCTATCGATATCCATACCGCACGTCCGGGCCTGGTGATCGGTAAGAAAGGTGAAGATATCGATAAGCTTCGCAACGAGCTGAATATTCTGATCAACAAAAATCGCTCCAACCCGATCACGGTTTCCATCAACGTGGAACAAATCGACAAGATGTGGTTGGATGCCCGTCTGGTAGGCAAAGAAATTGCCCGTCAGCTGGAAGAACGCGTATCCTTCCGTCGTGCAATGAAGATGGCTATGCGTAATGTGATGAGAGATAACGCCCTCGGCATCAAAGTACAGGTTTCAGGTCGCCTTGGTGGTGCTGAAATCGCACGTACCGAGCGCTACAAACAAGGTCGTACCCCGCTCCATACCATTAGAGCTGATATTGACTATGCCCACGTGGAAGCAAGTACCACATATGGCGTGATCGGCATCAAGGTGTGGATCTACAAGGGCGACATTTTATCATAAGGAGAGAGCTGTGTTAGCACCGAAAAAAGTAAGACATCGCAAGATGATGAAGGGCAGACGCAATGGTCTTTCCTGGACCGGCTGCAACGTTGATTTTGGTGATTATGGATTGATCGCTCTGGAAGATGCCTTCATTACCAGCCGCCAAATCGAAGCTGCCCGTATCGCAATTACCCGTCATATGAAACGTATCGGAAAAGTCTGGATTCGGATTTTCCCGGATAAACCGATCACTTCCAAGCCCGCCGAAACCCGTATGGGTAAAGGTAAAGGCGCCCCAGAATATTGGGTAGCCGTGGTGCGTCCCGGTCGTGTTCTGTTCGAACTTGAAGGCGTGGATGTCAAGGTAGCCAAAGAAGCTATGCGTCTTGCGGCGCACAAATTGCCGATCAAGACCCGCGTAATTGCCCGTGAAGGAGTGGAACTATGAAGATCGAAGATTTGCGTGACCTCAGTGTCGATGAACTCAAAGCCAGAATCGAAGAACTCCACATTGAGCTCTTCAACCTGCGCTTTCAGAAAGCAAAGAACCTGCTCGACCGTCCCGACCGGCTTCGGCTGGCCAAACGCGAAATCGCCAGGATCAACACCATCATCAAAGAAAAAGAGCTGAATGCTTGAGGTGAAAGTGGAAAACAATCGTAAAATGATCAAACAGGGTGTGGTGGTTTCGGATAAGAACGACAAGACAATCGTGGTTCGCGTCCAACGCCAGTACATCCATCCCCTATATAAGAAGACCGTGCGTCGCCACAAAAAGTTCATGGCGCACGACGAACTCAATGAAGCACGCGAAGGCGATATTGTCCAAATTCAGGAATCGCGTCCGCTTAGTGCCCGCAAACGCTGGTCTCTGCACAAGATTGTAGAGAGAAGTAAATAAAGGGGTTTTGGAATGATTCAAGTTCAAACAGTATTGAATATCGCCGATAACTCCGGTGCCAAGAAAGCCATGTGCATCAAAGTGCTGGGTGGCTCCAAACGTAAATATGCTTCGGTTGGAGACGTAATAGTTGTCGCGATTAAATCCGCCACACCCGGTGGCAAAGTTAAAAAGAGCGCAGTGGAAAAGGCCGTAATCGTGCGTACCGCCAAAGAAGTACGTCGTGCGGACGGATCCTACATCCGTTTTGCGGATAACGCAGCAGTAGTTATAGACGAAAAACACGAGCCCAAAGGAACCCGTATCTTTGGTCCGGTAGCCCGCGAACTGCGTGAAGCCGGCTATATGAAGATCGTGTCTCTGGCTCCGGAAGTACTGTAGGAGGAAGCGTGGAAAAGAAACTCAACCTGAAGAAAGGCGACTACGTGGTAGTAATTTCTGGGGAAGATAAAGGCAAGAAAGGCCACGTCCTGAGAGCCTACCCCAAAACCGGCCGCGTGATCGTTGAAAAAGTCAACCTGATCAAAAAGCACGCCAAGCCCTCACAGCGCAACCCACAGGGTGGCATCATAACCATGGAAGCTCCAATCAATGCTTCCAACGTGATGCTCTTCAACGAAAAGCTGAATGCGGTGTCCAAGCCCGTGATTCAGATTCGCGAAGGCAACCGGATCCGTGTTTGCAAAAAATCCGGTGACGAGCTGTAAAGGAGCAAATAAATGAACCGACTCAAAGAAAAATATAAGAGCCAGGTGATTCCCGCTCTCATCAAGAAATTCAACTACAAGAACCCTCATCAGGTTCCCAAAATGGTGAAAATCGTGGTGAGTATGGGCGTGGGAAGCGCTACTCAAAACAAGGCAAACCTGGATAATGCCGTGAAAGACATGGAGCAGATTACCGGGCGTAAAGTTCTGATCACCAAAGCCCGCAAATCCATATCCAACTTCAAACTGCGTCAGGGAATGCCCATTGGTTGTAAGGTAACCCTTCGTGATGAAGTGATGTATGAATTCTTTGATCGCTTAACCGCGATTACCATTCCCAGGATTCGTGACTTCCGTGGGATCAAAAACGACACCTTTGATGGCAGAGGAAACTTCTCCTTTGGCCTGAAGGAA
>JALNYD010000012.1 GCA_023230025.1 Candidatus Cloacimonadota bacterium
CTCTGCTCGCTCGATTTCTGATGTCCTGGATTTGATCAAAGCCGCCGACAAATCACATGGCAAGCATCTCTTTGCCTGGAACTTTGATGAACTCAAGCTTAAGGAACAGCGCTTCCCCACAAGAGCCGAGCTGGATCGCGCTTTGCCAGACAAAAACCTTATTCTGCGAAGGATGGATGGGCATGCCTGCATTGTAAACAGCCATGCCTGCCATAGCCTGGCAAATGCTGGCAAGAAACCGAAATGCGATCATGAAGTGTTCAAGTCTGTGGAGAATGATCAGACAGTTCACTGGTTCCACAACACTCTGGATGATGAAACCATTCTGTCCAGTTATCAAGCTGCAGCAGCAATCGCACTCAAAGGTGGATTCTGCACCATACATACCATGGTCGGAGATGCGAATGAAAGCATTGGCCATTATCGATTGCTCCAAAAGCACCTCAAGGACTATCCTGTTGATTACATCCTGTATCCTCAGAGCTTCAATATTGAAGCAGCTTTGGAAGTGGGAGCAAACAGGGTGGGAGGCTGCATTCTTGCTGATGGATCCATTGGGAGCTATACTGCTGCTATGTATGAATCTTACCAGGGTTTGCCAATTCGCGGCACATTGTATCAAAGTGATCAGTTCTGGAGATCATTCATCAGCCGTGCTCACAGGTATAACCTTCAGGTGGCAGTGCATTGTATTGGCGATAAGGCTATTACTCAGATCAATAATGTCTATCTCGGACTTGCCAATTCTGATTTCAAAGACCTCCGCCACCAGCTTATCCATTGTGAAGTAACCGATGATGTCCTGATCAATCATATCAAGGCCTCCGCGGCTGTTCCTGTAATGCAACCTGCATTTGACAGGCTTTGGGGAGGAGATAATGGCTTTTACTCCCATGCTCTTGGTTTGGAACGCTCTCGCTCAATGAACCGCTTTGGGTCAATGGTTAAAAAGGGGATTCGCATTACTGGTTCTTCAGATTGGTATGTAACTCCTCTGGATATCAATATGTCTCTGGATGCCTTGATCTGCCACAATAATCCGGAGGAAGCCTTGAGTCCTACTCAAGCAATCAAGATATATACCGAAAATGCTGCCTGGTTATCCCATGATGAGCAAATCAGAGGCAGGATTCAAGCAGGGCTTGATGCAGATTTCAGCATACTCAATTATAATCTGGAAACCGCACTCGATGTATCAGAAAGAAAGGTGCTGGTAATCATCAAACGGGGAGAATTGGTATATGCCCCAAATTGAGTTCAATGCCTTACAGATTGAAGAGATCATCCTTGATGAACTGAAAGTACATCCAAAGCTGGAGCCTGTTGACATATATAAACTCCTTTATCAGGCGATGTATGGACCTTCACATATTGTGCGGGATCTGGGTCAGTTGAGCATGAGCATTTCCTCTGAGTTATGGCAGTCTGAGCAACCCTACTATCCCTTTTACCAGGACATTGGCCCAGTTTACACTCGCATCAGCCTTAGTGTTTTGAAGGTGGATAGTGATGTGAAAGAACGGCAATCCATCATAGATTATCTTTCCCGCTGGATCATCGCATCATGTGAGGAAGAGCCTGATGATATTGAGCTCTTGCGACATAGCTGGAATCTTTCTCTACCCATGATGAAAAGATTGATGCCAGCAGAATCGGAAGCCTGGGATAAGGTTACAGAGATGGTCAGCCATGGCCGTATTACGTCTCATTCGGCAGCCTTCCATCATTATTACTCACCTCATTACCGATTGGTGAGAAAGGATCTTAAAGACTATTACAAATACTTTATGGAGCTTAATAAATGAATCCAACCCGTGTACGTTTCGCACCCAGCCCTACTGGTTATCTGCATATTGGTGGCCTACGAACTGCCCTGTATGACTTTCTCTTTGCCCGGGCTATGAATGGTAAGTGTATCCTGCGCATTGAAGATACGGATCAAAGCAGAGAAGTAGCCGGTGCAGCACAAAACCTGATCGATATCCTGCACACGCTGGGGATAGACTTTGATGAAAGTCCTTTGGTGGGAGGTCCCTTTGCCCCTTATATCCAGTCTCAGAGATTGGAGCTTTATCATAAACATGCAAATCAACTGCTGGAATCCGGTCATGCCTATCGATGTTTCTGCCATCCTGATACACTAAACCAGATGCGGGAAGAACAGCAAGCCAGAGGTGAGTTTGTCAAATATGACCGCCGGTGTCTGAGTTTGTCTCAAGCCGAGATTGATGAGCACCTGGCCAAAGCAACGCCACATGTAATCAGACTCAAAATGCCGGATAATCACTTATTTGCCTTTGATGATCTAATCCGCGGACATGTGGAGATGGAAGCTTCACAATCAGACGATCAGGTGTTGCTAAAGTCTGATGGATTCCCCACCTATCATCTTGCCGCTACTGTGGATGATCACTACATGCAGATTTCTCACGTGATTCGTGGTGAAGAGTGGCTATCCTCCACCCCCAAACACATATGGTTATACGAGTGCCTGGGCTGGCAAGCCCCACAATGGGTTCATTTGCCATTGATCCTGAACTCTGATCGATCCAAGCTGAGCAAGCGCATGAATGATGTATCAGTGGAGAGCTATTTGAATAAAGGTTATCTGAAAGAGGCTTTGCTCAATTTCGTTGCTTTGCTGGGTTGGCATTCTGCTGATGATCGTGAGCTATATACTTTGGCTGAGCTTTGTGAAAGCTTCAACCTGGAAAGAGTCAACAAAGCAGGTGCCATCTTTGATCTGACCAAGCTTGACTGGATGAACGGGCATTATCTGCGCAATCTTCCGCTAGAGTTGGTTGCCGAGCGAGCAAGGCCATATTTTAAAGATATCAGCTTGCGTGATACGGAGCAATACCTGGCCATCATCATGGCAGCTCGTGAGCGTTGCAATTTGCTTCCCGAAATGGCTGATTATGCCCAGATGTTTATAACTCCCAAAGATCCGGATCCTGCGGAGCTTGATTTGCTCAAGGATGAAGCATCACAACAAGTGCTTGCCTGGTATATAGCGCATCTGCCAGGTATTGATCTGGGTGAAGCTGATCAGGTGAACCAATTAACCAAGAATGGCATTGCAGAGTTAGGGATCAAGGGGAAAGCCTTTTACACACCTCTTCGCTTGGCTTTGATCGGCCAGAGTCATGGCCCGGATCTTCCCAGTACCTTTGCGATCCTGGGGATGGAAGAATCTCTTAAGCGCTTACAAACCCACATCCTGTAGATACAGTAAGATTGGTTGTATGAAATACTCATCACGATAGAGTGGATTGATACTCAGTTGGATAGATATGAGATGGAAATGTTTGACAAAATCATTGACACTCTGCCTGTACTATCAAACTTGTGCAAAGCTCAGTTTGATTCAACCTACACATGGAGTTTTAGATGTATATAGATCACCGTTATGAAGTTATAGAAAGCTTGGGATCTGGCACATGGGCAAATGTTTTCAAAGTGCGGGACATTCGGACAGACAAGCTCTTCACCCTTAAACTCTTTCAATATCTTTCCTCTGAGGAGCTTTACAAGTATTTCAGCGCAGAGGAAATGCACCATATTACCAAAATTGAACATCCCAATCTATTGCATGTGGTTGATTTTGGTCACGTGGGTGATCATGTGTATTTCATTAGCGAGTTCTTTGAAGGTAAGACTCTTAGCCATTTGCGCTTCAACAAATCCCGCATATCCACTGTTTATGATATTGTGGTGCAGATATGTTATGCCCTGCATTCACTGCACAATCAGCAAATCCTGCACAAGGATCTCAAGTTGGAAAACGTTCTTTACCAAATGGAGGGAAAGGAAATCAGGGTCAAGCTGATTGACTATGGTTTCTCAAAGATTGACCCAAACCGAGACACCCGCAATGTATCTGGTAGCCTTCCTTATGTAGCTCCAGAGCAATATCTGGGTAATCCTCCCAGTGAAAGAAGTGATTTCTATGCCTTGGGAGTAATGCTATATCGTCTATGTACCGGCTCTTTTCCATTTAGTATTGATCAGATCAATGCTTTGATTCAGGGTGGTCACCAGTATTTCATTCCAAACTTCCCCTCCGAAATCAACAAGGACATCCCGCTGGAGCTTGAAAAGCTTATCCTGAGACTTCTGGAACGCAATCCAGACAACCGTTTTCAATCTGGAGAAGAGATCATTGGTTACATAAACCGGATCAGCTCCAGTGAGTATCCTTTTTCTGCCTCTTGGTCGATTGTGAATACCATGAGATTCAATAGCTACATCGTTCGTGAGAAGTTTTCTCACCAGATGCTGGATTTTTTGCCAGCAGTAGTTAGCAATAATGGAAAGATTATCTCTGTAATCGGCGGCGATGGCCTGGGTAAGGACAGCATCCTTTCTTTGTTTCGCTACCACCTTCTGGGAGGAGAGTATTTCCTATTTGACTACAACTGCACCAGAACTGATCATGAAGCCTTCTTTGCCCTGATCAAGGAATATCTGCAATCGCTTAGTGAAGAGGAAATCCTGCAATATGAATCACTGACCAGCATTTCCCCGAAGTTCAAGCGATATCTGTTTGCCAGTGAGCAGGAAGCCAAAAGTCTTACTCAAACGGTTGATGATTTGAGAAGTGATTTTGATAGTGTGCAGAGCCTTCTTATCCAGCTTTCCAAAAGCAAGCCAATCATCTTCATCATTCGCAATTTCCAGTATGTAAATCGTCACACTGTTGACTTCATGAATTATCTCTCCCCTTCTTTGGTGCAAAATCGCATCATGATCGTACTCTCCTGCAATGATTTCAACAAAGTGAATCAGATCGATCACACAGTCTTACTAAACATTCCTTTCTTGAGTGAAGAAGAGAGCAACTCCTATATCAATAAACTGTTACCGGTTGCCGCTCCAAAAACCCTGAGCAGTGATCTTTTCTATCGCTCCTCTGGTAATCCAGAGTTTATCCGCGAGATCCTGATTGATCTGGTACAGCGCAAAAATATCATTCTTGAAGATAGCATCATTTTCCCGGATTCTCTGGAAGATTACCAGCTTCCTGCCCGTCTGATTCATTCGATTTATTCCCGGATGAGCCATCTCACAAGTCAGAATTACGCATTTTTACAGAAGCTAAGCGTGATTCAAACTCCTCTGAGCCGGGAACTGATGATTGCCATCCTCAAGCTGAAAGATATCGATCTTTACAATCTACTCAATGATGCCACCTACAATGAAATCCTGAACAAGGAAGGCAAGTACTATCACTTCAGCTTTATTGAAGCCAAAACCAGGATGTTTGAAGAGTGTAACAACAAGCTGCACGTCCTGATCTCCAAGCGCTTGCTGAAGTATTTCTCCAAAAAGGAAGTCGTGGATAAGGCAACCTGCAATGGCTTGATCAGGAATGCCTTCCTGGCTGATGACTTGCAAGCTGCCAGGCATTACTATCTGAAGCTATCCACCTTGTTGAGTGAAGAACACGAGCAAAGCGCTGCTTATGAAGCGATGCTAAACGTTCTGAAGCTGGATTTTGACCCCCAAACCCAGGTGAGTGCCAGGGAAGTGATCCGGGATCTGGCAATGTTTCAGGAGAAGACAGATCTCACTGGCTTTTTTGAGCGCGCAGGATTCATTCTTGAAAATGAAGCTGAGATTCCTGAACTGTTTGAAAAATACTTCACGATCGGCACCATCCATCTCCTTCGTGAAAACTTGATTCTTGCCCATGAAAGCTTTCGCCGAGCTGAGCTTTTGATCGTAACGGGAAAGCAAAGACTACATATCTGGCTGGCTTTCATCCAAGTATATCTGAAAACAGACCTTGAGAAAGCCAAGCACTACCTGGATATGGCAATCAAAGAAGAAGTTCCTCTTGATCTCAGAATCGCCTTCACTGATCGACTTGCGGTTTACTACAAAATCAATGGCGATACTGACCGTGCCATCAAGGTGATTGAAGATTTCCTGGCCAATCTCCCTCCTGAGCATGACTATCGGGTTATGTACCGGCTGGCTGCGATGCACAATGATCTGGGTGTGTTTTACAGCGATCAGAAAAACATCGATGAAGCTCAAGAACACCTTGGTATTGCTTTGAATATCTGGAAGCGATACAATATCCGTCGGTTCCTGGGTTTAATCTACAACAATCTTTCAGATCTATATCTCAAACAGGGGATCACTGTTGAATCCAGCAACTATTCGCACTTGGCTTATAAATATGCCAGCGAACTGAATCTCACCACAATTAAAGCTTTAGCCTTGCTAAATCAAGGTGAAGCTAAGATCAAAATGGGGGAATTTCAAGTTGCCGAGACCTTATTGATTGCCTGCGAAAACCTGATGAAATCCATTGGCAGCAATGCTTATCTTAGCTCAGTACAACGCAATCTGGCCCTGGCCAAGAGCAAAATCAAGGGCTATGGCCATTATCTCGAGTTTTTAAACGAACATGAACCCCAGCTCACCGAAGGCAAGATAACTGAGATTAATCCCTTGGTGAAAACCTATTTCTACTATTTAAGCGAGATGATGAGTCCTAGGAAACTCAAGAAGCTCATCAGCAGCAACGCTCATATCAATTACAAGCACATCCATGAAGAGGAGTTTCACCACAACGTCCTCAGCCTCATTGCGCTGGCTGAAAAGGACTATGAGAAAGCACACTCTGAACTGAAACTGGCTTTGAAGCACGCTGGGGAAATCAACAACAACTATGCCATCGCAGTATTCTACATCCTTGAAGTGATGTGCCATTATGGATTGCAGGATTACGAAAAGGCTCATGACTATATGCTCAAGGCCAGGGATTTGTGTAAGAGCAACAACTATCGCTATTGGCTATGCAAATTGGATATCCTGCAGCTGAGGCTTGATTTGGCGTTCAAGGATATTCCCCTTCGGGATATTTTGCGTCGCAATATGCGTTACCAGAAAGACTGGCAGAGCTATGAATACTTCCAGTTACAGGTTGAACTATATCAAATCCAAATCCAGATCCTGGTTGAACTGAAGCAGGATGATCTGGCTGAACAGGTCTTTGAAGACTACAAGAAGTATCTGGATAAGATAACAGAAAATGTGCCTACTGACGACAGGGCAAATTACTTGAATGTGAACCACTACAACCTGAAGTTGATTCGCAAGTTTGATCTGGTGCCAATTGTTTCCAGAGCCAAAGACCTGCGTCGTAAATGGAACGAATTGCTGTTCAATATTGCCAATGTCTATAACGCTGAACGCATCAAATTCCTGATAGAAAAGGGAATCAATGAAGTGATCTGTCCCTGGCGTTTCCGACTTTGGGAATACTCCGAGCGGATTCAAAACTTCAGCACCTTCCATAGTTACAATTGTGACAAAGAGAGTCTGATCCTGCCAGAATTATCCTCCGAGATTGAACGGGCATTCCGAATGGATACTTTGGTTCAAGTGGTTTACATGGAACAAAACCTAGTAATCATACCACTGCTCACCGGATCCAAGAGAGTGGGTTATCTGGTTCTGACCGATGACAAGGAATTGCCTTTCACCAAACAGGAGATATCTATCATGCGCAATATCAAGCAGCATCTTTCTGCCTTGATAGTTCGCATTCAGGATTATTCCGAGATCACCATGCGCATTCAGAAGATGAATCAACTGATGCAGATATCTCACGAAATGATGAGGATTGTGGATATTGGGGATTTGGAACACGAGATCGTATCCCAGGCCATTGATTTCACAAACAGCAGCCGGGGATTTCTGATCAAACGTGATGCAGATGGAAACAACATCTACCGGGTTCAGCTAAATCAGGAGAAACAAATCCTCTCCAATATTGCCGGTGTTAGCAAATCAGCTTTGTCGCTATCACAGACCAGCCTGGAAATGATGACAACCTACAACGCCATGGAAGACAACCGTTTCAAGAACGCCATTTCTGTTCAAGACTATCAGCTTCACACCATTTTCTGCGCTCCGATCAGCGTTGATGGCAATATCTTTGGGTTCCTGTATCTGGATAATATGGATAACAACACCCGGGCTATGTATCTCAAACCCGAGATAATTGCCCTGTTCATTGAGCAGATCACCATTGCCATCAAAAATGCCATGCTCTATCAAAACCTATTGCAGAAAAGCAGCGAGCTAAACGCCTTCGAAATGCTCAAGGACGAGTTTATGGCAATTGTCTCTCACGAGATGAATACGCCGCTAACCACCTTGCAAAGCTATGTCTCCCGTCTGAAACGGAATCTGTATGCTGATGAAGACGAACGCAAAGAGATTGTCAGCAAGATCGAAAACGCCGTTAAAAAAATGATCCTGACTACCGGGGACATTACCACGATGAACAATTACAACTTGAAGAAGAGCCTAAGTATGGCTCCAATCGATATCTCGGAAATCCTGGAACTCATTCAACAAGAAGTTGAGATCCTTTCACGAAAACGAAAGATGTTTATTCGTCTGGAAATTGAGAAGGAGCTTGGTAAAGTGAAGGCAAATTGGGAAGCCCTGCATTTGATGATCTACAATCTGGTGCTAAATGCAATCCGTTTTACCAATGACTTTGGCACCATTATCATCGGTGCCCGTAAAGCTGCCTTCCAGCAAGAACGGATTGACGGCAAGGATAGCCTGGTGATTTATGTTCAGGATAATGGTATCGGAATCCCCGAGTATCAACTCAAAAACGTATTTCGGAAGTTCTTTGAACTCAATGAAATCTATGCGCACAAGTCCGGAACTGTGGAGTACCGCTCCAGTGGTCTTGGTCTAGGCTTGGCAACCTCCAGACGTATCGCAGAATTACATGGTGGAGATATCTGGATCAAGAGCAAAGAGAATGAAGGAACCACTGTATTTGTAGCCATCCCCATCAAGAAATAGAGTTTACATGAAATCCATTGGATTCGACAAACTTCTCGTGTCGAAATGGAACGGTATCCGTAAAAGTAAGCATCTGTTGCTGATTCTGCAGACTCGACGTCTGCAATACTAACTCCACCGGCTTTCATTGTCGGTGGGAAAGCTGGCTTTCAGCTAAGTTCATATTCCATGGCACATACTGGATTCAAGCCCCTTTATCTATCGTCACGATGCGGTCACCTTGCCGTTACTTTTGTAACCACAAGGTAACCGCATCGTGACGATAAGTAGCAGGGATGAGCCAAAGATTACTGATTATTTTCGATTCTTGATCAGAACTTCAGTTTCAGCAATTGTTTTGCGAGTGTTTTCGATTTCCTGTTGATTTCCGAGTTGCAGTTTTAGCTCAAGGATTTGTTTAAAGCACTTCAGTGCTTCTTCATAATTGGCTGAATACTGATGGATATTGCCGATATTACCCAGAGCTTTGATGATCTCCAGTTTGTCATTCATCTGAGTGGCAAGAGCAAGCTTCTGGTTCAAATACTGCATAGCCTCATCATTGCGTTTCTGGGACATATAGGCCCAGGCGAGATTGCCCAGGGCGATGGATTCATCACGCAAGTATCGATGGGATTGAGCAATCCTGAGGCTTTCCAGAAAAGATGCTTCTGCTTTGCTAAAGTCATCGCTTTCAAGATAAATCAATCCCAGATTGGATAAGGTTTTGGCCTGTCTTTGGATTTCGTTCAAAGAACTGGCAATCTCCAGACTCTGCTTGTGGAAAGTGATGGATTCCTTGAAGTTCTTGTGATGTTGATGCCAGATGCCCATATTTGATAAAGCTATGCATATTTGCAGTTGATCATCCAACTCCTGAGCAAGGTTCAAACCTGACTCAAACTCTAGCAAGGCAGATTTAAAATCACCCTTGAAGAAAGCTGCAATGCCCTTGAAGCGATGGATGTCACACATCAACAGCGAGTTTTTACTGAGCAGGCTTTCCGCGTGAATTATGTCAGCATCGGCAGCTTGCCAATCGCCGGTGAGCCACTTGATATCAGCGAGTTTGATCAGAGTTTCAGCTTGTTCATCCGGAACATCAGAAATCTCAATCAATTCGTTGCCAAGCTTGATTGCCAGGGCGTTATCAAAGACCTTGGCGGCTTTATCAATTGCCAGCTTCAGATACGGTTTTGCCTGTTCTGGAAGTTCAGCTTTTTGATAGTGCTCTGCCAAAGCGAAGACAAACTCATCTATCCGATCTGGAAACAAAGCTTCAATGGATTCGGCGGTGAGTTGGTGCAGCATCTTGCGGTTCTGTTGCAAAAGAGTTTGATATGCCACTTCGCGGGTGGTGATATGCTTGAAGAAGTAAGTGGAAAAATCAAAGCCCAACATCCTCATTATCAAGGAATGAGCCTCCAGATCCTTCAAGGTTGCATCTAAGTCAACCGAATCATTTAGCCTGTTTTCTACCTCCCGCAGGATTGCGACAAAGAATTCGTTTCCAATCACTGCAGCTTTGTGTAGTAGCAATCTCAGGTTCTTGGGCAGATTATCCAGCCGTGATAGAATCAGTGCGTGCAGATTGCCCGGAACTGGGTATTCATCAAGTTCAGTTTTGGGTAGATTAGCAATGTAATTGCACCACTCCTCCAGGAAGAAGGGATTGCCTGCCGATAGATCACATACCAGTTTCAGGGTGGTGTCGCTTAAGTGAAGATTCTTGGTGTAATGGCGCACCAGTTCTTCAATTCTGGATTGATCAAGGGCCAAAATTTCCAGTTCTTGAAAGCTTTGGTGCCCGGTGATACAGGGCAGAATGCTGAAATCCAACCTATACAGGGCGATTAGTAACAGATTGATCTCTTCGGCATCCATTCTTCCGAGTAAATGTTCCAAAGCCAGGGACGAAGCTTCATCAACCAGGTGAATATCATCCAGAATCAATACCAGGGTTCTTCCTTTCGCGTTGCGAATCAGAGTCATAAAGACCAGTTCTATAGCTCGCAAAAGGTGATTGAGCAAATCCTTCCCCTTTTGCTGAATGCGGGGATCCTGATAGCGGATATCCAGCAACATGCCTATCAAAGGGATTGTATCCAGCAGTTCTTCGCTATCATCACTCTTGAGAGCCAATGTTTGTATTGCAGCTTCCAGAATATCCTTCTTCTGAGTTGTTGGCATATTGTGCTGAAGCTGGAACTGATCTTCAAAGATCCTGGTGAATAGATTAAAGGGACTGGGAGAAATTGAAGAACATACTCCGTGCAGTACATCGGTGGGATCCAGATGCGCACAAAACTCTTGAATCAAGCGACTCTTACCAATTCCAGCATCTCCCTTCAGACCAACAATCTGGAATGAGCTTTGGGCGCTTTTATGAGCTTCGGATAGTGCATGCAGCTCCTCTTCCCTACCGATGAAGACGCTTTTTGGCGCATGCTGTCCCTGCGTCTTCTGCCCAACAACCAGATAGCAATCTATTGGTTCGTCCATTCCTTTTACGGATACCATGCCCAGGTGTTCAAAGTCGAAGATTGAATCAACGAGTTGTTTGGTGTGCAGGGGCAGCATAATCCGGTTTACCGGAGCGTTGCTTTCCATCCTGCTGGCAAGATTTACCTGAGGCCCATAGACGGTAAAATCTCCCTCGCGTGATTGGCCGACCTTGCCAACTGAAACCATGCCGGTATTGATGCCCACTCTAAGACCCAATTCCAGGTTTTCAAAGCCACGTTCACGAACAAGCAAGCTGTTGTAAAGCCGGAGCTGTTCCTGCATTTTAATTGCAGCCAGGATACATCGTTGCGTGTCATGCTCAGTGGCTTTCTTGGCACCAAACAGAGCCATAATGCCATCACCAATGTATTTGTCAACAAAGCCGCCATAGAAGGTGATGCATTTGCTGAAGATCTTCATGATCTCATCCATTTTGCCATGAATTACTTCTGGTTCAAAATTGTTTGAGATATTGGTAAAGCCCTTGATGTCAGCAAAAAGCACTGAAACTTCGCGGAGTTCTCCCTCCTTCAAACTGGGCTTGTTGTTTTCTTCATCTTCCAGCAGAAACTCGGAGTTAAAGAATAAATCGTCACCATTCATAGGTGTTTGATCATCTCATCAACGATTGGAGGCAAGAGTTCACCGCACTTGCCCAGGTGAAACTCATCAAAGAAGCCCATATTATCAGGCTTCTCCAGGTTTATTCCAATGGTGTGAGCTCCAAAGAGTTTGGCCGTCATTACAAAGCCTGCCGCTGGATACACAACTCCACTGGTGCCGATAATCAGGAAATAATCGGAGTTCTTGAGCAATTCTTCAATCTCGTAAAGGTAATAAGGGATTTCTCCAAACCAGACGATATCAGGACGCAACAAAGCTCCACATAGTTCACAATGAGGTAGCTGAACAGCTAGATCAATGTCTTCTATTTTGAAATGGGTTCTACATCGAGTACAAAAGCAGGAATCCAGACGACCGTGCATTTCATATATCCGGCGACTTCCCGCTCGAGTGTGCAGGCAATCAACATTTTGAGTAATAATATGAAACTTGTCGCCCAGGTGCTTCTCCAGCTTAACAAGAGCCAGATGAGCACCATTGGGCTCAACACTTATGCTTTGTGTGTATCGCTGTTTGTAAAAATCCCATACCAGATTGGGATTCCTTATGAATCCTTCGGGGCTTGCAACATCTTCAACTCTGTGGTTTTCCCACAAGCCATTGGAATCCCGAAAGGTTTTTATGCCGGATTCAGCGCTTATTCCGGCACCGGTTAGAACAATGACATTACTCATTTCATCAGCATCATCTTGCGGCTTATAACTTTATCATCTGTGCTTAAACGATAGAAATAGACACCGCTGGATACTTCCCGGCCATTGTCGTCTTTGCCATTCCAGGTAACGATTGAAGTTCCTGCGGGAAGCTCTGAATCAACCAGTTTCCTTACTCTCTGGCCTTTAAGATTGAAGATTTCCAATCTTGCAGGAGAGGATATGGGAAGATTGAAACTGATGTTTGTTTCAGGATTGAAGGGATTGGGATAGTTTGGACTGAGTACCAGAGCTTGTACTACTGTTGTGTTATCGGAATTGGATACAGGTTCAGTTTCAATTCGTACGTCATCAATATACCAGCCTTCACCGCCAACATAGCCATCGCTTCCAAACACGAAGCGGAAACGGGCAGTTCCACTGGCAGAACCCAACTCAAAGACAGCTTCTGTCCAATCATGCTGACCTGAATATATTGGAGTATTTGCTACAAAAGGACTTGCAGGATTGTTGTAACTGGTATAAGGATATCCACCAACGGGAGTAATTTGCTCCCAACTCTCGCCATTCAAGGACATCTGCAGCAAGGCTCCATCCCAGGCATAGCTGGGCATAGAATCATGATCTTCCGCATCTATCCAGTGATAGAACTTCAAACGGCTATTGGGAGCAATAGCTACCTCAGGGCTGATCAATGCCCCATAAGCATTTGCTGCATATTGAGTTGAACCCGAGCCTCCGAACTTCATCGAATAGCTGCCCCCACTGGTGTTGTTTCGGGCTGAGGAACGATGCCACTGATCAACAAAGCTGTTGTTCAACTGTGCATTGGTCCAGTTTTGCAGATCTGGTTCAAAACTATAGGTAAGCATTCCCAGATGAATTGAGAATACTCCTTCAACAACGTTCCCATTCTCTGCTGATAGCATATAGCCAATATTGTGCAGGGTACCGATCTCGGCATTTTCCGAGACCTGAACTTCAAAGGCAAATGGAACACTAGTGGTGTTCCCGGACTCTACCGGAGCAATCGTCAGATCATATACGTTTGTGCTAAGATATGGACTGTTTGAGAATAGCATCATCATGGGGCTGAAGGCATTTCCGGTTCCGCTGTTATGCACATTAAAGCTGACATGTGCGACATCTCCAGGCATAATGTATGATCCAGGCCCGGTAATAGTGTATGATTCCATGCTCAGCAAGGGAGCAGCAAGAGTAATCCTGCTGAAGCTCTGAGTGCTGTATCCATCAAAGCTGGTATTAAACTGCAGATTTGCCTGTGAATGATCCGGATAACTACCTATGATTCTGATCTGGAAAGCGCTATCGTAATACAAACTGTCACCAGCCGCAAGCGGAGTGAAATCAAGAGTGCCATCGATTACTTCGATATTGGGAGAGGAACTGCTTAGCAGAATTGTGCCATTTGCTGCTTGATCCACCATGCCAACGTTCTTGACCATAAAACTGATGTCCAGAACTTCGCCGGTGTGAATTACTGCATCATCATCATCGTAAGCAAACTCGGAACATACGATATAGGGCATCTCACTGGCAGTAACAAAGATAGTATTGTTATAAGAATAGTAGTTAGGAGCGTTGATATACACCTGATACGAACCGGGATCCAAGCTGGCAAAGAGACTGATAGTGACTATGCCATTCTCATCTGCATAGCCACTGAAATAGGTGTGGGAATCTTTCTTGATGATAAGCTGGGCTCCGGGTGCATCAGTCTGCACGGTGTATTGAGTGAGCCCGACCAGCCACTGCGATGGCAAGTTAACGCTCATAACCTGAGGAGTATCTGTCCATATCATCATTGCCGGACAGCCGAACAAGTTTGTTTCATAATCTACCCAATACATAACCGGTTGATTCGTGATAAAGGGAATGTTATCGATCTTGCTGTCAACCAGGGTGTATCCTACTTCGTGAATGTTCTCGCCAAAGATGGCATCAATATATTGACGGTGGATGTATTGGGAAGCACCGTCAGTAGAACCCTGCATTCCCCATCCATACCGGGAATGAGAGATCATCGCAGCAGCAGAAGTGGGCAATGACATAAACTTCTCTGTGATGCTATCACTGGTATAATCGCCAGGATAGGTATTGCGGTTATCAAAACTACCTGCATAGCATCCCTGAGTGAAGTATATTGAGAAGTTCTGACTGGCCCCATCATTGGTAATGGAGCTGGAGGAAACTTGACTATTGGATAATCGCATGTTGTAAGTAGTATTGGAATGACCCAAATGATTTACCAGGTTTGGGCCATTAGACAGTAAAGGACGGATTTGAGCAGAACCCCAAGACTCTTCGTAACCATTGGTACGATCATACAAGGTGCTGATATCCCAATCACTGGGCACTCCAGCAGTTGTGTAACCATGAGTGGATGATCCACCTATCATTTCATCCATATAGTCACCACCCCAGGTAGGACCATCCCAAAGCCATTCACCCACGAAAAAGGCACTTTTGATACTTTCATTTACAGGGCTCATCTGATAGCTGGTAATTTTGTAGATCTGATTGGCAATCTCCAGATCAGAATTGTAACAGATGCGGCCAATGGCAAGTTCCGGGACGAGATCGGTCTCATATATCTCACCCCAGTTGTTATCATTATCATCGTTCCAGTTACCATCAAGGCAAGAATAATACATATCGGCAGGGATATCATTATCGCTTTCCCCACCTGTTCCCAAATCAACCATGAATCCGCGATGCGGGATGACGTCGGTATCTCCACCCAAAAGTACATAGCGGAGAGGATCCGTTTCATATGCAGCAATAATGTAGTTGCGGATTTTCTCCTGGTCATCAGCACCGGAAGTGGTATTCAGAATATCAGACACACTCACGATCTGAGTACTCATGCCAATTCCCTCATAGTAATCGGCCAGGGGTTGCCAGTTGGCCAGCTTCTCAGCATCGACAATCATCAAATAGTCAATTCCTTCGTCACGAAGCTCGCGATAGGATGGAACTGAGTTATCTACGCTTTGTTGAAGTCTCTTTTGGGTGAAGGAATCTGTTTTCAACAGTCTCTGAGCAGATACTGCCCGGGATGAAGCTGAATAATCTATATCAACCGTGATGGTCTGGTAGAAAACCAACTCATTACTCATGGGTTTATATTCAAAGGGAGATACCGCAGTGAACGCAATGGGATGTCCACTCAGGAAATGAGTGCTAATCCCATTATCGGTACTCTTTGGATAAGCTTCGTTAATCGTGTATATATCAGGATTAGGCTCAGTTGGGACAATCTGATCCTTCCAGGATAGAGGATACTGTCTATGTAAATGGCTTACTTTGGCATCCAGCTTTATAGTTGTAGGTTGAGATCTTTTCACAGAAACAGCAGTGGCTTCGGTCCCAACTGGAAGAAGCAGCTTAACGCCGAACCAAGGCAGATTTGGAGAACCAGGTTCACCCCAGCTTTGGGCATTAGCCAGCTTGACGATCACCTCAGATTCGTTCTGAGTAATTATTGGTTGTTCCAGATAATAGGTGTTTGATACACCTGCAATCAGCAAGCCCACACTGAGTAGTGCGACACAAATCAGCAGTGTTGTCTTCATAGAGAATCCTTATCAGTTAATAATTTGACATTGTTTCAAGTATGCAAAGCGCATTCCAAAGATGGGATTATATGAGCTGAATTCACTTCCTGGAGTATCTGAATATATCAAAATCATAGCCAACAGAAAAGATCGTATTATACCTTCCTGACCCACTGAGCGCTGCCGCAAGCTTGATTGGCACAAACACAGTATTGATTCCGATTCCGGCATAGTAACAATGCTCACTATCATAGTTGTTCCCCCACAGCTCATCCATATCATAGCTAAGATGCTGAATCCCAGCATGAATAAAGATGTTCTTTTTGGGCTCGAGAACGATTCCACCCTGTAGAATCCGATAATGCGGAGCGCTTATCTCATACTTGGGAAATGCCATAAATGCATCAGCTCCTCCTAAGGGATAAGGATCAAACTTATCCGATGGAGCTGAATTAAAGAAAGTGCCGATATCTATTGAACTCATCAGACTCAGGGAATGATTGATGGGGTAGTATGCTTCAAGCTTACCAGTGAACTTGCTGTAAACATAGTCGGATATTTTCTCGTCCCTGGCGAAATTGAACTTGCCCAGAAACCTGAGTCCACTTTGCGGGAAGACGTAATCATCAACGCTTTCATAGAGTCCCTTTACGCCAAAACCACTCACCTGATAATTCCTGGGGGGCACATCAGTCTCGGCAATTCCCCGGTAAAGGTATGTATCGCTGCGATAAGTGAAGAACTCAATTGCTCCCTGCTTGGGGCTGAACAAACCAATCCCGCTTGTTGCACCCCATTCCAGTGATTTAACGCTATTGGTGCGATGATGATCATCGTCATATACATACATGGTCTTTTCGTTTACATAAGGGAACACTCGATAATAGATACCCCAAAGCTCTCCGAAGTTTTTGACATAGTCCACATTGAGTTCGTTTTTGCCCCCCAGTTGCAGCTCGGCAAGCAGGATGGAGTTCTTTAGCAGGTAATTGTTAAGGCGAAGGATAGCACTGGCTGTAAGCTTGACATCACTGTTATAGGAGTTATTCATTGTCAGGGTCTTATTGGCCTTTTCAGTGACATGAATCTGCAGTTCATACTGATCATCCCCCAGAGGTACCAAAACAGGATAAATAACCCTGAAAAATTGTGAATTCCAGGTTTTCAAACATGCCTGCAATATATGGTCTGTGCTATAGGTGTGCTCGCTCTCCAATCTCAGATATTCGCGAATCTTCTCAGCGCTAAGCCGGTCATTGCCAAGCACATTGATTCTTTGTACAAAAAAGTGATCCCGCTTTCTATTGAAACTGTTTAGACGCTCAGTAGATGTGGCATTCTGGCTTTGCGCATAGGCTCTGATCTCCATGATTTGGGATCTGGCATAGTTCTCTCCAATCGCAATCAACTCTGCAACATGCTCAAAATCAGTTGAGGAGAAGCTGGATAGATCTGGTTCTAATAGCAAATCGCAATCACCAAGGTCTTCACTCAGGTTTCTAGTGATACCGATGTTGATGGTTTGATCCAGAACCTCAATCAGATTGGTCAGGGTTTCTTTGTTTCTCAGCGAGGAATTGACTTTGATGCCCACCACACTGCTGGCACCCATATCCTTAACTACATTGATGGGAAGATTTTGAGAAATCCCACCGTCGATATAGATATCACCATCAATCGCAAAGGGTTGAAGAATGCTGGGGATGGACATTGATGCTCGTACAGCCTGCATGATTGAGCCGCGATTGAATACTTTCGGTTGACCACTAACCAGATTTGTGCCGACACATGAAAAGGGAATGGGAAGATCATTGAAGTCAGTGATGACAGAGCCGGCTGCATAGAGTTCAAAGAGCTTGAGGTTAACATTGTTGACATTGTAAACGCTGGATGGGAGTTGAGGGGCCCAGTATTCATTCAGTTCAAAGGTGATGTTCCCATAAGGTGCCCATCGTTTTTGCCCAATATAGAGATCTTTTCTGGATTGTCTTTCCTCCAAAATCTCTTGCCATTTTATCTCAAGTGCCAGGGATTCAATTTCAGCAGCATTGAAGCCCATACTATAAAACGCTCCGATAATCGCTCCGATACTGGTTCCAGAAATGTAGCCGGGTTGGATTCCTTCCTCTTCCAAAACTTTGAGGATGCCAATATGAGCAAATCCCCGCGCTCCGCCACCGGATAGGGCATAACCTATTCCGCTGGCGGAACACAGCACAAATAGCAGAACAAATCCTGCAAGCAAGAGCAGTTTCTTCATGTCAGGAATCTTAGAAATCCCCCTCTGACTCCTTCTCGGGTTCATAGATCGGTTCTGCTTGAGGGGCAACGGTATCCTTGAAGAAGTATTGAATCCTGCCAAACACTGCTGACGATTCAATTCGAATAGCCCGACCTCCGGCTTGAGGATTAAGCTTCTTTTCTGGTAAAGAGGTGGAACCAAAAACACTGGTTGGTTCGATATCAAAGTTGAGATGACTGGGCAGGAGTACATCCGCACTGCCAAAAACCACCGTTATCTCCAGGTTTTTGCTGTTGGGATCAATATCCGTGAGGTCAATTGTCCCGCCCGAGAATACAAATGTATATTCTCCGGTGTTATTACTTCGAATATAGGATGCACCATGTTGCTTGTAGGTTCTTCCACTGTTGAACCAGGTAATCTTATCGCCCAGGAGCAATTTGAGTCCAAACAGGATGATGACAACTGCAAAGAAAATCTTTGCCAGAGGCATGTGGATATTGAAGGTTTTTAAGATTAGTGATCCACCCCAGAGGATAAGCAATATCCCCCAAAACAGGTTACCGAAGAAAATGTTCATTCTCATCTCCTCCTCCATTCTCAGAGATTTATTGGCTGCCTGAATATCCTGTACAGATCTTCAGCGCAGCATTCTATATCATCATTAAGGGCAAATACCTGACGTTTGGTAACGTAGCCTAACTTGTGGCATTCATAATTCCGGACATGGGCAGTGCTTAACACTTGATCAAGGAGCTCAGGGACAACTGAGATGATTACTCTTGCACCCGCTTCCCCAAAGTATGTGCTTTCCCAGGAGTCTGGCCGTTCAAACTCACCTTTGAAACCAAAACGGCGTTCTGCATTGAAGCAGCATTCAGCGAGAGCCACTGCCAAACCACCATCACTTACATCATGAGCGCTTTGCAATTTGTTTAAAGAGATAAGTTCAAAGAGAATCTCTTGCAAGCACTTCTCTTGTTCAAGATCAATTCTCGGGGCTTGGCCGCATACCTTCTGATGAATCACCTTTAGATATTCAGAACCACCCAGGGAAGCTTTTAATGATCCCAGTAGCAGAACGATATCACCATCCTGCTTGAAGAATTGTGACTTGGCCAGACGGAAGTCATCCATAACCCCCAGCATGCCAATCACCGGTGTGGGATAGATTGCTCCCTCCGGATTCTCATTGTAAAAGCTCACATTGCCTCCGGTTACAGGAGTTCCAAATGCCCTGCAGGCATCTCCCATACCGCGAATGCACTCCGCAAATCCATAGTAAACTTCGGGTTTATAAGGATTCCCAAAGTTCAGACAATTGGTGATAGCAACCGGTTTTGCTCCGCTGCAGGCAACGTTTCTGGCAGCTTCTGCAACGGCTGCTTTAGCTCCCTCATAGGGATCAAGATAGCAATACCGGCCATTACAATCAGTAGCTGCGGCGATGGCTTTGTTGGTATCGGATATACGAATCACTGCTGCATCACTGCCGGGTTCAATTGTGCTGCCAATTTGTACCATATGGTCATATTGCTGATACACAGCATGCTTTGAGGCAATGTTGGGAGAATCCAGCAGTCTGATTAGCACTTCATAGGGATTTAGATCCGTTTTGAAAGCATTCACATCAATACTATGCAAATCATCCAGATAATCTGGCCGCTTGGTCTCTCGAGTATATACTGGAGCTTTTCCGCCCAGGATCAGAGCTTCAGCCGGAATCTCAGCTTCCAGGGAAGAGCCATTATACACTCTCAATTGCTTATCTGCAGTTACTTTGCCGATCACCACAGCATCCAGATCCCATTTTGTAAAAATATCCAGCACTGCATTGATGTTTTCTGGCTTTACAATTACCAACATACGTTCCTGAGATTCCGAGAGCATGATCTCATAGGTGCTCATCCCGCTTTCACGCTGAGGAACTTTGGCGACATCGATTTCGATGCCGACCTCACCCTTGCCTGCCATCTCCGAACTGGAGCATGTTAATCCGGCTGCTCCCATATCCTGAATACCCACAACCAATCCAGCCTGGATAATCTCCAAGGTGGCTTCAAGCAGTAGTTTTTCATAGAATGGATCGCCTACCTGCACTGCGGTTCGTTTCTCTTCGGATTCTTCCGAGAGCTCAATGGAGGCAAAAGTAGCTCCATGGATTCCATCTCTGCCGGTCTTTGCACCAACAATAAGCACAGCATTACCGACCCCACTGGCGGCAGACTTTGCCATATGTTTGTGTTCCAAAAGACCAAT
Organism: Candidatus Cloacimonadota bacterium; assembly: GCA_023230025.1. Lineage (GTDB taxonomy): Bacteria > Cloacimonadota > Cloacimonadia > Cloacimonadales > Cloacimonadaceae > UBA5456. The sequence continues at coordinate 20,685 of JALNYD010000012.1, forward strand.
TGCCATGGCGTTTACCAGCGGATTGCCTTCATAGCTATCCTCAAAATAGATTTCTCCTCCTACCGTTGGCACTCCAAAGCAATTACCATAATCAGCGATGCCTTGAACAACCTCACTCAAGAGATGTTTAACCTGAGGATTATCAGGATTTCCAAAGCGCAGGGAGTTAAGCGCTGCGATGGGGCGGGCACCCATTGTGAAAATATCCCTCAGAATGCCGCCAACTCCGGTTGCAGCACCATGATAAGGTTCCAATGCTGAAGGATGATTGTGGCTTTCGATCTTGAAACTAATGGCTTTCCCCTCGCCAATATCGATCACACCTGCATTTTCTTCGCCGGCTTTAGCCAGCATCATCTCGCCATCTTTGGGAAGGGTCTTGAGCAGTTTCACACTATTTTTGTAGCTGGCATGCTCACTCCACATCACGCTAAAGATCCCCAATTCCACCAAGTTTGGTTCGCGATCCAATATATTCAAGATGTATTGGTACTCCTCTTTCGAAATACCATGTTCGGCAATGATTCTATCTGTGATAGTGGGATTGATCATTTTTATTCCTTATAGTTTTATTTCTTTTTTCAGGATCATCCCATGCAGGATAATCAGGCGTTCCTGGATGATCATATAGGTTTTGCGGTAATTATCGATATCGCTTCCATAAGGATCTTCCACATCACCTTCAAAGCCAGTGATCTCATTTAGGGTAAGGATCTTGTGCATTGATTCAGGATTCCGTTCTCGCAGATAATCCCGTTGTCGCTCCTCCATGGTGAGCACCAACCAGGATCCTGCAACCATTTGGGGAGTGATTTGTTTGGAAACATGCTCCTGCGCCTCAGGGATTCCGGCCTCCATCAGCAATTGCATTGATGATAGCGAAATCATATGCCCACCTTCGATCAAACCAGAGCTATCTACGGAAAGGGGCAAACCTGAGTTCTCGACCATTTTCCGGAACAACTTTTCAGCTATTGGGCTACGACAAATATTAGCTGTGCACACAAACATGACCAGTGGCATGCTAAAACTCTGCTTCACTTCATAGAATGGTACCGATCCCTCTCGCAGGCATTTGATATCTTCAATCCCAGCTTCTTGAGCAGATACATGCTCCACCAGAGTGGATATCCCTTTGCCAGAACCGTAATCCTGAGGAATCAATGCTACATCAAACCAGGAACCATATACTTTTTCGATTCGTTTGAGATCATTCTCGGCTGGAAGGTTTGAGTAGTTGATACTGCTGCTTACCAGAGCTTCCTTTGTTAGTTCAAGAAATGCGCGCAGCAGAGGATCAGTAGGCACTCTGAAGGCTACCTTTCCATTTACACTCACAGATTCAAAACGGGGATCATCCACCTTGAAGGCAATACTAAGATTTCCTGGAAAGTATTGCTGCATAAGTGCTTCCAGACGGTGAGGCACCTTGATTCCATTTTCTGCAAACCAGCTTTGATCCGGGATCAATACAATCATACCTGATTTTGTTCTCTGCTTTAGCTTGTTGATTCGATCAAGTGCAGATTGAGCAGACAACAAGGCTCCTATGCCCCACATATGTCCCGTATAGTGCAGGATAGTTGCATTACTCAAATCACGTTTTGCCAAAAATCTGCTCAGTTTTCGAGGTGAGGGATTCTTCAATCTTTCCATATCATTCAAAATAAGGCACTGGATTAATAGCCTTTCCGTCCTTTCGAAGTTCAAAGTGAAGCGATGCTTCGCTGGCAGATCCTGTCATTCCGCTTTTGGCGATAACCTGACCTCGTTTTACTGTTGCTCCTCGAGCTGCCAGAAGGTCGCTGTTATAGGCGTAGAGGCTAAAGAAGCCGTTTTTATGATCAATAATCAAAAGCTTTCCCTGACCGCCATAACGATCCGAGAATATCACTTCGCCATCATCCACAGCCACCACATTAGTCCCTTCTCTGACGGCAATATCAATGCCATTGCTAACCACACTGGTTCCATAGGAGCGGGTTTCCTGGCCAAAATTGCGAATAATCTTACCTTCTACCGGCCAGGCTATCTTGATCTTGGTGAACTGGTAGGATGAGGGGGTACGGCCAGAATCCTCCATCAATCGGCTGATCAGAGTTTCCAAGGCAGCGGCATCTTTGCGAAGCTGGCTTATCTGTGATTGTAGAGCCTTCTCTTCTTTGGTCAGTTTCCTGGTTTGCTGATTCAGGTTTGAAATCTTCTTGTTGTAGTCTTTGCTCTTGCGATTCTCGTTGCGCAAATCCCGATTTACCAAAGCAGCTTCGCGACTGGTGCTATCCTTGCTGTGTTCCAAAGATACTTTGAATCCCTCCACTATGTCGATGGAGCGCCGGTTTTGCTCGATCAGATGTTTTAGGTAACGATGGTCGCGATGATTAAGTGCCTGGGATTTGTAGCTGCGATCCACTCTAAGCAGCACATTCAATTCCTGATTCTGAGCAAGATGCAGATTATCCAAACGATCTGAAGCAAGCTGCAAGCGTTGTTGTACTACTGAGAGAGAATCGCGCAATTCGCGTTCTTGCATCCGGTATTTCTTCACGTTCTGATCTGTAATCCGCTTCAAAGAAGAAGTGCGTTGAATCTCAGATTCAGCTTTTTTCTTCTGTTCAGCAGTTTGAGCCGCTTTCTTCTCAGCATTTTCGAGCTCAGTTTGTAAACGCTGCAATTCCCGCATCTTATCATCGATTTCGTCTGCATATAGCGCTATCCCGCAAATTAGCAGGAAGATCAGGATCAGCTTTTTTGACATTAGTATCTCCAGCTTAGGTTAGACAGTCAATTTTTCCAACTGCATCTGCCTGTCAATGAGAATCTAAACATGCAAGAAGAAGACCAATCCGACCAAGCTTTTACCTCATTAGTTATCGTCACGATGCGGTCACCTTGCCGTTACTTTTGTAACCACATTGTAACGGCATTGTGACGATAACTAATGAGCGAGATACACCCTATCAACTTGTCCGGCACTTTCCATCGTGATGTCCAGTGGGATTCAGATATGTAGCTTCTGGATGATACCCTCTCCACAGTTACGGCAAATCGGATAGGCTGCACGATTCAAGAGGACATTTTGCCTCATCCGGTTCATGGCATCACCAGTCCAAAGCCCCCAAAAATTGCTATCTTTGAGGTTCCCGATGCGAAAACTGAGGTCTTTATCATAGCAGCAAATACTAAGCTCCCCGTCCCAATTGATTACCGGTTGAGTCCATAACCGGCGACAACGGTTTAGAAGTTTGGTTCTTAGTTCAAAACCATCTTCCTGACTTCGATAACGGCTGAGCTTGTGATTGCTGGGAAGATATTGCAGATCATCCTTTGAGTAAATCTGCACGGTTTTGAACTCCAGTTTATCAATCCCCATATTTCGTGCTGCTTGTTTCACGAGTTCAATCTCATGTTCATTGTGTTTCATGATGATGAATTGCCAGATCACGATTGGGGTTTTGCTGCCCAGTTCTCGTTTAGATCTCATCAATTCCTGCAGGTTATGCAGAACCAATTGGTAATTCCCATTTATTCGGTAGTTATTGTAGCTATCCTCCGAGAAACCATCCATGGACACGATGATCTTGCTCAATCCGCTTTGAATAATCCGCCGATGATCCAATTCGAGGCTGGCATTGGTGGAAGCCATAGTATATAAATCCCGGGAGCTGGCATATTCGATCATGCTGTAGAAATCAGGATTCAAAAAGGACTCCCCCTGATTCCACAAGATCAACATTCCGGTGTGCTTTGATACTTGATCCACAATGTTCTGGAAAACGGATAGCGGCATCATCCCCCGGGCTCTTTTCAAGCTCCCATTGCCACTGGGACATAGAGGACAGGACAAGTTGCATATATTCGTGGGCTCGATCATCAAGGCCGGCGGATAGTGCTGTACTCGAACTTTTCTGGTTGATAGGGAGCGGTAGTAATCAGAATAAATCCCGATCAGGCTTTGCAAACGTTTTGACCGGGCAAAAGCCCTGGCAAAAAGGAGTTGTTCAAATGTTCCCGGCATTATACTTCAGCTTTGTGCAGGAAGACAAAGCCCAGGAGGGTAAAGGCAAGATTGGGAGCCCATGCTGCCCAAACGGGTGAGATTACATTGTTGTATCCAAAGCTTTGACTGATGCGAACCACGATCAGATACGAAAAGCAGACCAGAAGTCCCAGCATAAAGATCCATCCCCGGCCTTTACTACGTATGTTAGCTGTGGCAATCGGGATGAAAAAGAAGATCACAATCAGATTGGTGAGAGGATAAGAAACCTTCATGTGCAGGTCAACTATCTCCCGGCTGGCATCTTCCCCTAGCTTCTGAATTCTGCCAATATAGTCCAGCAACTCCAGAAATGTGAGGGAAATGGTCTTCTTGGTGATGCGCACAAAATCCTGGGGTTCTACATTGATAACCGCTAAATCAGTGCTGGGATAAAACTTTGCATAAACCTGGCGTCCATTCACAAACCGGCGGATGTCACAATCCTGCAATACCCATTTCATCCCATCCCAATGGGCACTGGCAGCTGTGATTCGTTCGGTGATTTGCTTTGTATCAAAATCGATCTTGGTCTTATCAATCACGCGAAGAGTGTTTTTGTAACCATCAAAAAAGCCGAAGTAATAGAAGTCGTTTTCAGTGCCTTGATAATGGATTCGGGCTTTGAGCATCTGATCTTCTGGTTGTTCACCCTTGATCTTCACGTTGTACAATTCACTACGTGTGGATTCAGCAAATGGCAGTAGATATTCCCCCATGGCAGCAACTGAAATTGAGATTAATAATCCGATTCCAAACAGCGGAAGCATAGCCCGTTTGATGCTGATGCCTGCGGCACGAATAGCAACGGTTTCATTGTGCTTTGCCAGAGAGTTCATCATGAACAGCCCGGAGAGCAATACAGTTACCGGGGATGTCAGCACCACCAGATACGGAATCCGCAACAGGTAGTACAGCAATCCTTGATCAAAGGTGGCACCAGCTCGAAGTAAACGGGGTAAATTGTCGATCACGTCAATTACAATAAACACCACCGCAAAGCTGAAAAAGATGATGAAGAAAGTACGAAGAAACTCTCTGATAATGTATCGATCCAATCTTCTCATCAGTAGGCAACCTCAGAAGGAATCTCTTTCTTCTTTCTGCGTAGATTCTTCAATTTCCATATCAAAACCTGGGTATCGAACATACGTTTTTCCTTGATTGAGCCATAGATCAGGAATAGAGCGA